>NZ_AZUK01000001.1:2662500-2962500 GCF_000527035.1 Tolumonas lignilytica | reverse complement strand
CAACCAGTTTGGCTTGCTCAATGGCTAATTCCACATTTTCTGCACGAGCTAGCGCTACCCCTAATCGACGTCGTCCTGCAATCTCAGGTTTTCCAAATAAACGCACTTGCGCCCCAGGAACCAAAGCCAATGCAGCAGGAAGATTACCATAACGAATATCGGTAGAATGCCCTTCTCGCAACACAACAGCCGATGCTGCTGGGCCATATTGGGTAATACGACCAATTGGCAACCCCAGAATGGCTCGTACATGTAACGCAAATTCAGAGAGATCCTGCGAAATCAAAGTAACCATGCCCGTATCATGCGGACGCGGTGAAACCTCACTGAAGTAAACCTCATCCCCTTTGATGAAGAGTTCAACACCAAATAAGCCATAGCCACCTAGTGCTTTTACCACTTCGCGAGCGACATGCTGTGCTTTTTCCAGCAAGATATCGCTCATGATCTGCGGCTGCCAGGATTCGCGGTAGTCACCATCTTCCTGTCGATGTCCGATAGGTGCACAAAAATGAATTCCATCCACGGCATTAATCGTCAACAACGTGATCTCATAATCGAAAGGAACAAACCCTTCAATAATGACTCGACCACGACCTGCACGTCCGCCTTCTTGCGCATATTGCCAAGCAGACATAACCTGCTCATTGTGACGGACGACGCTCTGCCCCTTACCAGAAGAACTCATGACCGGTTTCACTACGCAAGGAAAACCAATCTGTTCCACTGCCTGCCGATACTCGGCTTCCGTCTCAGCAAAGAAATAGGGAGATGTAGGCAGTTGAAGTGTTTCGGCTGCTAAACGTCGGATCCCTTCACGATCCATGGTTAAACGGGTCGCTAATGCAGTCGGCACTACATTGAAACCTTCTTGTTCTAATTTTTGCAGCGTTTCCGTTGCGATGGCTTCAATTTCTGGAATGATAAAGTGTGGTTTTTCTTGATAAACCAACTGACTCAGCGCTTCCCCATCAAGCATAGAGATAACATGGCTGCGCTGTGCAACCTGCATAGCTGGCGCATGCTCATATCGATCGACAGCAATAACTTCTATACCTAGGCGTTGTAGCTCAATAGCCACTTCCTTTCCCAGCTCACCAGAGCCTAAAAGCATTGCACGAGTTGCACCATTGGAATAAGGAGTTCCTAGAAAAGACATAATCTCTGTTCCCTGAGTAAAATAACTGAATTCTGACCCAGAGATCATACTAATATCTGGATACAGAGCAACTGGAAGCAGGCAAGAAATAAAAAAGAAGAGGTGGATGATTCTTCAACCGCCTCTTCTTATTAGATATTTAGATATTGTTACGATTTACTGAGCTTAACTAAATCTGCGGTGATATTTGCCGCCTCATTCAGATAACCATCAGGGAACTTGATATCTGGTGGTAAGTCGGTTAGCGATTTAATCATCGGTTTACCCATCCGAGTAAGCCGTTCATTATCGCGTTCCAACGCTTTTGCCTCTTGCGTGTTGCGATCCTTGATACGATCAGCTTCATTCAGCGAAATATACTTTTTAGCTTTTTCAGCCTGATACCACGCAATATCTTCTTGAGCATATTTAAATTCAGGATCAGATTTAACACGCTGCTCATGAAGCGCTTTTAGTTTAGGCAACACCGCGGTGAAATCACCTAACTTAGTATATTGTGCTGGTTGAATCTTATCCCATGGTAATGCATTAGGCTCCACACTTTCCCCTGTATCTTTAGGGTCAATCAGCGGTGGAAAACTAATATCCGGTTGCACACCTTTATTCTGGGTGCTGCCACCATTAATTCGATAAAATTTGGCAATGGTGTATTGAACATGACCAAGTTCTTTATCGAAGAAATCATAAATTTTGCCTAAAGCGCGATGCTGTTGCACCGTACCTTTACCAAAACTGTTTTCACCGATAATCAGCGCACGACCATAGTCATTCATCGCAGCAGCAAAAATTTCTGAAGCCGACGCACTATAGCGATCAATCAAAACCGCCATCGGACCATCGTAATATGATTTACCATCCGTATCTTCATTAACTGCAATTCGTCCCATTGCATCTCGTATCTGAACAACAGGACCTTGCTTCATGAATAAGCCGGTTAAATCCGTGGCTTCGGTTAAGGCTCCACCACCATCGTTTCTTAGATCGATCAACAAGCCATCAATCTTCTGTGCCTTCAGTTTCGCCAGCTCTTTCTCTACATCCAAATGTAAATTGACATAAAAACTAGGCACTTCAATCACACCAATTTTTTTGCCTTCTGTTTGAATAATTTGAGACTTAGCAGCTCGATCTTCCAGACGAACTTTATCCCTTACCAATTCAATCATTTGGGTTTGATGTGTTGTTCCTTTTCCGCGCTGTATCTCAAGACGAACCTTCGTTCCCTTGCGCCCTTTAATGAGTTCCACAACATCATCAAGACGCCATCCGATAACATCTACAATTTTACCACTGTCCTGGCCTACGCCAGTGATCCGGTCATCAGGTCGCAACAGCTTAGCTTTATCCGCCGGGCCGCCAGGAATCAGAGAACGAACAACGGTGAAATCGTCGTCCGCTTGTAATACGGCGCCAATACCTTCCAATGACAGATTCATTTCTGAATTGAAACGTTCCGCATTGCGAGGTGACAGATAACTGGTATGAGGATCAATCGATCTGGCAAAAGCATTCATCAGTGATTGAAACACATCCTCGCTTTCGTCTTGTTTTAAGCGTTTAATGGCATTGCTATAACGCTTAACGAGCAATTCTTTAATTTCACTAGGTTTTTTCCCAGCCAACTCTAAATTAAGCTCATCATTCTTGACTCGTTGCCGCCAAATTTCATTCAATGCACTTTCATCTTTTGCCCATGGGCTTTTACTACGATCAAATTCGTATTTATCAGCCCCGTCAAAAGATATTGTTTGATCTAGTAATGATAAAGCATACGCATAACGCTCAAAACGTCGCTTTGTGCTCAGGTTGAACATTGCATATGCATTCTTTAAATCACCACTTTGCAATGCATCGGCGAATTCATTGCGAAATGATTCAAAATTGGCGACATCAGCGGCGGTCAGAACACTGCGGTTATAATCTAAGGCTTGAAGATACAGATCAAAAATCTTTTGAGACATTTGATCATCAAGAACAAAATGCTTGTAATGACTGCGAGTGAATAAGGCGGCGATACGTTTACTAGCGATAGAATGCTGTTCTTCTTGTGCCAGTGGCTGCAGTGAATCTTCAGATATCGGAGGGGGCACCGCATATGATAACCCCACATAAAACACGCCAAGTGCAACTGCAGTGCTCTTGAACAAATTTTTTCTCAAAATAGTGCTCCTTAAGGAACTAAATGTTCCGCTTTTACGCGCACCTGCATACCCGAAGATAACTCAACCTGGACATCATCGCGGGTAACTTCTTTTACATTTCCAGTAACAGGAGATTTACCAACCATCACTTTAATTTGCTGGCCAGTTTTTAATGTAGAAATATCGACAACTGGCTTTTTCTGCTTAGCAGGTTTGTTTGTATTCTTCCGACGAGAAGAGAAAATCTTGTCTTTGCTTTCTTTTAATGCATTTTTTGCATGGGATACATGCTCTTCTGTTAATTCACCGGCAGGATTACCATCTAAATCAACACGAGTAACGCCTGGACGCAATCCATGCAGATACCGCCAACTAGACGTATATTGACGTAAGGCAGAACGCAATACAGTTTTAGAAACTCGAGGGTCGTCAGCTAAGCGAGCGGCTAAATCTTGGAAAATTCCAATTTTCAGGGGACGAGCTTCACCAGTAGCAATAAAACAAGCAGGAAACAGTTCGGAAAGATAAGCGATCAATTCTTTGCTGTTATTGATTTTTTCGTTGTTTTCCATTTACGACCTTAACTAATAAAGATGGTTGTACCAGCAATTCAAGTACCAGACATGCAAGAATATATGAACGTTATACTGTGCTTATACTCTATTTTCAACGTCTGACCTTCTTTCACTCGAAAAATTTAACAAATCTGTATCAAGTATTTCTGATTAATTTTGAGCACTGACATCAAGGCCGAAACCATGGTTTCGGCCTTGATGCTTCTTGATTAATCAGTCGTTTCTTTTGTCTGCGCAGCATATTTTATCTTGGCATTTTGGCGCAGTTGCTCAACTAACGCACCATATGTATCTTCTTGCTTCAATTTAATAAGCTGTTGAGACAAACCTTGCTTCAACTGAGAATCAGCCGATTCTGACGCTACCGTTACTTTTTCCAGAATAAGGATCGATTGATTACCCTGATCATCAGCATACAACCCAGCACTGACTGCCGTACCTGATGGTTTCGCCAATTTAAAGACCGCCTGAGCAAATTGAGCTGGAGAATCAGCCCCAAAACGGGCCAAACCCTTTTTCTCATCTACTTTAGCATTCAGCTTGGTAAGCTCTGCATCAATATTCTGACCAGCTTGAACCTTAGTCAACAAGGCGTTTGCTGTCGCATTTGCCTGTTCTACTGCTTTGGCTTTTTGTAACTTTGCAATGACTTGATCTTTTACTTCTGCCAAAGGCATAACACTGGCTGGCTTATAATCAGCAACATGCAACATCAGAGCAACACTATCTGACACAGCAATTACTTCAGAATTCGTATTTTCATCTCGTAATTTTTCAGAAAATGCCAGTGTTTTTACTGCTGGAACGTTGATAGCTGCAGGTAATTGCTGCGCAGAGATAAAATCAGTTTTATGTATTGGCAATTTGAGTCCATCAGCAACCACATCCAGCGAATCAGGATTTTCAAATCCTAAATCTGACAGCTTCTGTTGTTGCTCAGCAAATAACTCTTTTACTTTGTCATCTACATATTTCTGGCGTACGACCTTCTGTGCTTTGTCATAAGGCGTAACAACTGCATCCTGTTTATCCAGCAGTTTAATAATATGGTATCCGAAAGCTGATTTAACTACAGGAGACAGTTCATTCTTCTGATTCAGAGCAAATGCTGCCTTTTCAAAAGCTGGATCCATAACTCCTTTTTCAAACCAGTCTAACTCACCACCTTGTCGGGCAGATAAAGTATCTGCAGACTCAGCTTTAGCCAACTGAGCAAAATCAGCACCGGCCTTCAATTTTGCCAGCAATTCTGCCGCTTTTTCCTGCGCAGCTTTCTCATCTTTATTAGTGATAAGAATATGCGCAACTTTCAGACGGGCAGGTTCAGTAAACTGCGCTGAATTTTGCTGATAATAAGCCTTTAGCTCAGCATCAGTAGGTCGTATGGATTTGGCCAGTTCCTTTGAATCCAACAGAACATAGTTCAACTTAACCTGCTCAGGCTGCATAAATTCATTGCTATGAGCCTTATAAAAAGCATCAATGTCTTTATCTGTCAGGGTAATTTGTTTGGTGAAAGCACTGACGGGAATTGTAATTACTTTTACATCACGTTTTTGCTGGTACAGTGCATCTAACCTGTCGGCTTCAGACGGTAATGCAAACTCGGTCGTCAATACACCATCTAACCAGAATTGTCGGGACAAATCCTGTCTCATAGAATTGGCAAAAGAGTCTGGGTTATAACCGATACGCGATAATACAGAGATAAATTTCTGATTATCAAAAGTGTTGTTGGTCTGAAATTCCGGCATCTGTCGGATAGCATCTTTAACTTGATCATCACTAAGACGAATACCAGCCTTCAACGCTTTGTGATTCAACAGTACCTGATTGACTAATCGCTCTAATACTGAATGCTTCAACTGAGTCAGATATTGTGGATTACTCAATAACTGAGACGCAGACTCACCATACTGCGCTTGCATCCTTGCTCGTTCATTTTGATAACTTTGTTCCAATGTACGCGCTGGAATAGCCTCATCATCAACAACAGCGGGATCGCTATTAGCAGGACGGTTAAGGTAACTACCAATGCCCGCCAAGGCGAATGACAGAATGATCAACCAAAAAATAAGTTTCGCGACCCGGCTTTGAGCGCCATCGCGTAATTTATCCATCAGCATGTATCTAATGCTCCTGATGCAGTGGATATAAACACAAAAAGCGCATCAGAGGATGCGCTCTATGGTCGGTTAGAAAACAACTTGTAGTCCAACCGATAAGACAATTAATTGAATTCATCGCAGACAAATTAATTAACAGCATCCTTCAATGCTTTACCTGCTTTAAAAGCAGGTTGCTTGCATGCAGCGATTTCGATAGCGGCACCAGTTTGCGGATTCCGACCAGAACGTGAAGCACGTTCACGCACAGCAAAAGTACCGAAACCGACCAAAGACACTTGATCGCCATCTTTTAATGCATCGCCAACAGCTTCGATGAAAGCATCCAGAGCGCGACCTGCTGCAGCTTTGGAGATATCCGCGCTTTCGGAAATTTTGTCAACCAACTGTGATTTATTCACTTTTTTCCCCTTATGATTTTTGCGGCTGGTTATTCCGTTAGAAAACAGCTCTCGGTTATACAAAAGCCGGTTGCGGTTTGCAACCGGCTTTGTATCAGTAATCGTCAGGTTTCACGCTTTCGCGTAAAAAACATCAAATTATGCAATGCTGACTCGCTCTACCGGGTCTTGCAAAGCCAGTTCAAGAACTTGATCTATCCAGCGTACCGGATGAATTTCAAGATCCTGTTTTACATTATCCGGAATCTCTTCGAGATCTTTTGTATTCTCAAATGGAATCACAACCCGCTTAATACCGCCTCGATGTGCAGCCAGCAGTTTTTCTTTCAAGCCACCAATCGGTAATACTTCACCACGGAGAGTAATTTCACCTGTCATCGCAACATCAGCACGAACCGGATTACCAGTTAAACTAGAAACCAATGCGGTACACATAGCAATACCCGCGCTAGGACCATCTTTAGGTGTAGCCCCTTCTGGTACGTGCACGTGAATGTCACGTTTTTCGTAGAAATCGGCATTGATACGTAGTGTTTCAGCCCGAGCTCGAACCACTGTCATGGCTGCCTGAATTGATTCCTGCATGACGTCACCTAATGAACCCGTGAAGGTCAATTTACCTTTACCAGGGACATTAGTCGCCTCAATCGTCAATAAATCACCACCAACCTCAGTCCAAGCTAAACCAACAACCTGTCCGACTTGATTGTGATCTTCCGCTTTACCAAAATCGAATCGTTGCACACCCAGATAGTCTTTCAGATTACCAGCGTTAACCGTAACCTGTTTCAGATCTTTATTGAGTAAAATCGATTTCACCGCTTTGCGACAAATCTTAGAGATTTCTCTTTCCAGACTGCGAACGCCTGCTTCGCGCGTGTAATAACGAATAATATCGACTATCGCAGAGTCTTCAATCGTAATTTCATTTTCTTTCAAGCCATTACGTTCGATCTGTTTCTGAAGCAAATGACGCTTAGCGATGTTGAGCTTTTCATCTTCGGTATAGCCAGAAAGACGGATCACTTCCATACGGTCCAATAATGGACCTGGAATATTCATGGAATTTGATGTGGCCACAAACATTACGTCTGACAGGTCATAATCAACTTCAAGATAGTGATCGCTGAAACTGTTGTTCTGCTCCGGATCCAATACCTCTAACAGGGCTGAAGCCGGGTCTCCGCGCATATCGGATGACATCTTGTCGATTTCATCCAGCAAGAACAATGGGTTCTTAACAGCCACCTTAGCCATTTTCTGGATCAGTTTACCCGGCAGAGAGCCAATATAAGTCCGTCGGTGGCCGCGGATTTCGGCTTCATCCCTGACACCACCTAAAGCCATACGGACATATTTGCGCCCGGTTGCCTTAGCAATAGATTGCCCCAGGCTGGTCTTGCCCACACCTGGTGGACCAACAAGGCATAAAATAGGCCCTTTGAGTTGGTTAATACGGCTCTGCACAGCCAAATATTCGAGGATGCGTTCTTTAACCTTTTCTAAACCATAGTGATCTTCATTCAGCACTTTTTCTGCCAGTTGCAAGTTCTTTTTCACTTTGGTTCTGGCTTTCCAAGGTACTGCAATGAGCCAATCAATGTAACTACGGACAACCGTAGCTTCTGCTGACATTGGCGACATCATCTTGAGTTTTGTTAACTCAGCCAAAGCCTTTTCTTTGGCCTCAGTAGTCATACCAGCATCTTCAATTTTCTTATGCAGCGTTTCAAATTCGTCAGGGGTATTTTCATCTAATTCCCCCAGCTCTTTCTGAATAGCTTTCATCTGCTCATTCAGATAATACTCACGCTGACTTTTTTCCATTTGTTTTTTGACACGAGAACGGATCCGTTTTTCAACTTGTAACAAGTCGATTTCTGATTCCATTTTTGCCATCAAAAACATCAGTCGTTCGGATACTTCTTGAATTTCAAGTACTTTTTGCTTGTCTTCCAATTTCAATGGCATATGAGCAGCCATGGTATCGGCGAGTCGTACTGGATCATCAATTGCAGAAATTGAGGTTAATACTTCAGGTGGGATCTTTTTATTCAGCTTGATATAACCTTCAAACTGACTGACTGCTGAGCGCACCAGAACATCGCTTTCCGCTTCTGGAATATCCACACACTCAAGAGGATAAACAATACCTACATAGTAGGTTTCTTCGTCAGTTAGCTCTTCAAGCAATACCCGCTCAGCACCTTCAACCAGCACTTTTACAGTGCCGTCAGGTAGTTTTAGCAATTGCAGGATGTTGGCAATAGTACCAACAGGATAAAGATCGGCTTGCGTCGGATTATCAGTAGCAGCATCTTTCTGTGCTACCAACAGAATTTTTTTGTCTTGCTCCATTGCCACTTCGAGGCAACGAATTGATTTTTCACGGCCGACAAATAACGGGATCACCATGTGGGGATATACCACTACATCCCGAAGCGGCAGAACAGGTAACACGGTACGATCTGAACGCTGTAAATTCATAAAATTATTCTCTTGGCATATGCCTGAAAGCTGAGCATAGAATCAGTATATGGGGCTATTTCTCCGATATTCAATCTCATTGTCATCAAAAAATAAGAAAGGGGCTTTCGCCCCTTCTTTTTGTTCATATTTCAAACAATTACTCTGCTGATGCAGCCTGTTTTTCCGGATTATCATAAATCAGTATTGGCTGAGTTTCGCCGTTAATGACATGTTCATCCACCACGACTTTACTCACATGCTCTACTGAAGGCAGGTCATACATGGTATCCAGTAAAACGCCTTCTACAATTGAACGCAAACCTCGAGCACCAGTCTTTCGTTCCATCGCTTTACGAGCAATAGCCAATAAGGCATCTTCACGGAATTCCAACTCAGCACCTTCCAGCTTAAACAACGCCTGATACTGTTTGGTTAACGCATTCTTTGGTTCAACTAAAATCTGGATCAACGCGTTTTCATCCAGTTCAGTCAGCGTTGCAACAACGGGCAAACGGCCAATGAATTCGGGAATAAGACCATATTTAACCAAGTCTTCAGGTTCCACTTTGGCAAACGATTCTGACAAAGTCACCTTTTTCTCTTTCGACTTCACTTCCGCATTGAAACCAATACCCGCACCTTGTGCAGTGCGTTGTTCAATGACTTTATCTAACCCGGCAAATGCGCCGCCACAAATAAACAGAATCTTGGATGTATCAACCTGCAGGAATTCTTGTTGTGGATGTTTCCGACCACCTTGTGGTGGCACAGCCGCAATAGTGCCTTCGATCAGTTTCAACAAAGCCTGCTGAACACCCTCACCTGATACGTCTCGGGTAATAGACGGGTTATCAGACTTACGCGAAATTTTGTCAATTTCATCGATATAGACGATACCGCGTTGTGCTTTCTCTACATCGTAATCGCATTTCTGCAGCAGTTTCTGGATGATGTTTTCTACGTCTTCCCCTACATAACCCGCTTCGGTTAATGTAGTGGCATCAGCCATAGTAAATGGAACATCCAGCAAGCGAGCCAGTGTTTCAGCCAGTAAGGTTTTACCACTGCCGGTTGGCCCAATCAGCAGAATGTTAGATTTCCCTAATTCCACACCATCCGCAGTGCTGCCGCTGCGCAGACGCTTGTAGTGGTTATACACTGCAACTGCCAGCACCTTTTTTGCCAGTTCCTGACCAATGACATAATCATCCAGGTGTGCACGGATCTTGTGAGGTGTCGGTAATTCCGTTGCGTGAGGACGTGTACCACCAATATCCCGAATTTCTTCACGAATAATGTCGTTACACAGATCGACGCATTCATCGCAAATATAAACTGATGGACCCGCGATCAGTTTACGGACCTCATGCTGGCTTTTGCCGCAAAATGAGCAATACAACAGTTTGCTATGGTCACTGTCTTTGCGTTTATCTGTCATTCAAAACCTCTTGTACTTACGATTCTGTGCTTATAGCTACACATCCTCTGAATGTAGCGCAGAAAAACCAATCTGTCAGGTGCGTTTATTCAGGATCGCATCAACCAGACCATACTCGACCGCTTGCTCTGCTGACATGAAATTATCACGGTCAGTATCACGCTCGATACGTTCCAATGGCTGCCCCGTATGTTCTGCCAGTAAATTATTCAGTCTCTCTTTGATTTTGAGAATTTCCATCGCATGGATTTGAATATCAGATGCTTGGCCTTGGAATCCGCCCAATGGCTGATGGATCATGACTCGGGCACTTGGCAGACAGAAACGTTTACCTTTAGTCCCGGCAGATAACAAGAACGCTCCCATTGAACATGCCTGCCCCATACATACCGTGCTGACATCCGGTTTAATGAATTTCAGTGTGTCATAGATGGCCATGCCCGCAGTCACTGAACCGCCCGGTGAGTTGATATACAGATAAATATCTTTATCTGGGTTTTCCGACTCTAAAAATAACAATTGCGCGACAATCAGATTGGCCATCTGGTCTTCTACCTGACCAGTCAGAAAAATCACGCGTTCTTTTAACAGGCGAGAATATATATCGTAAGAACGCTCACCCCGTGCAGTTTGTTCTACAACAATCGGCACCAGAGAATTCAACGGAGATGAGATTTGATCATTGAACAAATTGGTCATAGTCAGAATACCTAAAAAAATGGCCCGAATACTTTCGCTTTCGGGCCATTATACGCATTAGATTGTGTGATCAGTCAAATTCTGATTACGCTGCAGCACCAGCTTTGTTAATTACTTCATCAAATGAAGTTTCTTTTTCAGTAACTTGTGCTTTACCCAGCAAGAATTCAATTGCTTGGTCTTCTACAGCCAGATCACGCATGTTATTCAGCAGGCGCTCATTTTTGAAGTAGTAATCAACGACTTCTGATGGATCTTCGTATGCTGTAGCCAGTGATTCGATCAGTGTTTTCACACGCGCATCATCAGCTTTGATTTCTTGTTCACGAATGACTTCGCCCAGCAGCAGACCGATACGAACACGGCGTTCAGCTTGTTCGGTAAACAGCTCATCTGGTAACTGAGGAACATTTTTGCTGTTACCAGCACCGAAACGTTGCAGAGCCTGCTGACGCAGAGCTTCAATTTCACGGGTGACAGCTGCTTTTGGTACATCGATCTGATTCTGTTCTAACAGACCAGACAGGATTTGCTCTTTAACCTGACCTTTCAGTGCCTGGTTCAGTTCGCGTTCCATGTTTTTGCGGATTTCAGCTTTCAGGCTCTCAACTGTGCCATCTTCAACGCCAAAACGTTTGATGAATTCAGCATCCAGCTCAGGCAGTTCTTGCTTCTCAACTTTGTTCAGTTTGATCGCAAATTTTGCTGCTTTACCTTTCAGGTTTTCAGCATGGTAATCTTCAGGGAATGTTACTTCGATATCGAAAGATTCGCCTGCTTTTTTACCCAGGATGCCATCTTCAAAACCAGGGATCATGCGACCAGCGCCCAGAACCAAAGCGAAACCTTCTGCTTTACCGCCTTCGAACTCTTCACCGTCAACTGAACCCACGAAATCCATGTTCACACGCAGATCGTTGGCAGCAGCTTCATCGGCATCGATCCAGCTTGCATGCTGTTTGCGCAGTGTAGTCAGCATTTTGTCTAGGTCAGCGTCAGATACGGTAGCAACTGGTTTTTCTACCTTGATTGCTTCCAGATTCTGTACTTTGAATTCAGGATACACTTCGAAAGAGACAGTGAATGTGAAATCAGAACCAGGGATCAGCTGATTTGGCTCAAGAGTAGGAGCACCAACAGGGTTCAGTTTTTCAGCAACCAATGCTTCAACAAAGTGACGTTGCATAACAGCATCAGCCACGTCAGCAACGATAGCTTCACCGTACATTTTCTGAATCAGCGCTTTTGGTGCTTTACCTGGACGGAAACCATCAATCCGGCGGGTTTTAGCAACTTGATTCAAACGGCTGTTGTACTCTTTTTCGATCTTATCAGCTGGTACAGTGATGGTAAGACGGCGTTCCAGACCTTGGGTCGTCTCTACAGAAACTTGCATTGCATTACCTCGTAAAACTCAGCACGGAGTGCTGTTGCTATTGTTGGTGATCGGTTAACCACCACTAAATAAGATGCGCAAAATGCGACAGTTATAAAATGACGCGCCATTATAGCGATGGAGATTCGACGAGTCGAGGGAGGTCTGCATAAGCTGACGTTTTTTCTAACTAGCTCAAATTAAATCAATCGGGAATGTCGGATTGATGCATTCTTTTGAGAATAACCCCGGCTTTATGCAACAAATGGGCGGACCGCCTGTGGGTCTGGTAAAATCGAGGATTAGTGACCATCGCAGCTAGATATGCTGACTGTGAGGCCGTCAGTTTCTTTGCCGGAATACCAAAGTAATATTGAGCAGCAGCTTCTGCCCCATAGATACCGGAACCCCATTCAATCACGTTCAAATATAATTCATAGATCCGCTGTTTATCCAGAATGGTCTCCAACATGACGGTGATTACGGCTTCATCCAATTTGCGCCATGGTGTTTTGTTTGCACTTAAAAACAAATTTTTAGCTAATTGCTGACTGATGGTCGAACCGCCCGCTACGATTTTTCCTTTAGCCAGATTTTTTTCCCACGCGTTTTCAATGCCATCCCAGTCAAAACCATCGTGATCCAGAAATTTGGCATCTTCAGCCGCAATCAATGCTCGTTTTAATGAATTTGATATGGATGGATAAGGCACCCATGTTTGACGTTTTTTTATCGCGGGGTTTTCCAGTTGCAATATCGCCATCTGTTCATCCATGAAGGCGGTGGATGATGGATCGAACCAGTTATAACTGACTATGCGTAACGCAATACTCAGGTGCCAGAGGAAAAACCAGGCAACACAAAGGATCAGTAGCTTTTTCAGCCACATTTTCCACGACAGATTTTCAAAGCTCAGAAAATTACGACATGCAGTCAGCAACATAAATACGGGATTGCAGATTTCTATTGTCTTAGTTTATCGAAATCAATAAGAAGTGGCGAGTCAGCAACCGCTACATTGCCATTGATGAATAGCGCGTATCCATCGCTGCTTGTTCGGCAGATACATCAGCCAAGAAATCACGCACGTTTTGATAGCATGTAATAGTGCGATCGATATGCAATATCGAAAGCAGGTCGCGAGGTTGCCCCTGTTTACATATCACGCGCATACGACGGCCGTTAGACTGGAGTTGTTTATAGAGATAAATAAGCGATCCGATACCGGCAGAATCAATAAAACACACTGAACTCATGTCCACTAAAACGTCGGTGTGTTTTTGGATCAGGGAGTCAATGATTGGTCTGATTTCTTCAACCATATCATTATTTAATTCGCCGTCGATTGTGAGCACCAGCGTCTGATTCATAGTGTATGTAATGACTGGCATTTTAACTCCAAAATAGTCTAAGCCGATCACAGCTGGCGAATAGGTTCTGGCTCTTAGAGAGATACAGATTTGATGCCAACTTTACACAGAATCATAAAATAATTATATCACCATGATATATAATGGAATTTTTATAAATCGAAATCAGTTTTGCTTTTTTACGGTGCAATGGACTGCAAAATGCAAATGATTTTTCACTATTTTTCGCATATTGCAGTCAATTGGAACGACTAATTCTGCAAATTAGTCCAACGTTGAGGACTGGACTCCTGCCAGATAACCTCCATGCCTTGGTGTTGAATCACTGAAGCCACCTGTTCAGCACTTCGTTCATCACTGACAGCAAATTGTTCCAGTTCCGGCTTGCCGTCAACATAACCACCCGGCTGGGTCTTAGATCCGGCACTCATGGTGGTAATACCCGTTTTCATCAGGAAATCCCGGAACTCAGGCCGTTCTCTGGTGGAAAGAGAAAGTTCGACCTCGGGGTCAAACAGACGATAGGCACTGATAAGTTGCAGTAACTGGCGATCACTCATCGGATATTCAGGCTGAAAACCGCCCGTACAAGGCCGCAAACGTGGAAACGAGATCGAATAACGACTCTGCCAGTACGTCTTGCGCAGATATTGTAAATGCCGCGCGACCATCAAACTGTCAGTACGCCAATCGCCTAATCCCAGCAAAGCGCCCAGACCGATTTTGTCCACCCCCGCCTCCCCCAAGCGATCCGGGGTTTCCAGCCGCCAGCGGAAGTCTTTTTTCTTCCCACGTAAATGATGCTCATCATAGGTCGGCTCGTGGTAGGTTTCCTGATACACCATGACCCCATCCAACCCGATGCTGACCAGTTCACGATACTCCTCTGTAGAAAGCGGCTGCACTTCCATCATCAGATAAGAAACATAAGGTTTGATGACCGGAAACACTTCCCGAAAATAATCCATGCCGGATTTACGTTCATGCTCTCCTGTCACCAACAACAACGATTTAAAGCCCATCTGGCGAATAACCTGACACTCTTGGTCAATTTCTTCCAACGACAGCACTTTACGTTTGATCTTGTTGCTCATGGAGAAGCCACAATATGTGCAATCATTGGCGCACAGATTGGCCAGATAAAGTGGTAGATACATGTTGATGGTATTACCGAACCGCTGACGGGTCAGTTTCTGCGATAGCTCGGTCATTGGCAGCAGATATTTTTCAGCCGCCGGTGAAATGAGCGCCACAAAGTCGGCCAACTCACGTTTACCTGGGCGAGAACAACGCGCCAGTGCCCGTTCTACATCTGCATCAGATTGCTGCAAAATCCACTGTTGTTGCGTTTCCCAGTCGAGTTTTTCCCATTCGTCGTAAAAACTCATGCCAGTGTCTCCAGAAAAGCGGCAAGAGGACTGGAGGCAATCGCCTGCTGATTGACGGCACCCAAGCCGCTTTCGTACGCCATGCGTCCGGCGGTTACCGCCATTTTAAATGCCTGAGCCATCGCGACTGGATCACCGGCCACTGCAATCGCAGTATTCACCAGTACTGCATCGGCCCCCATTTCCAGCGCTGCGGCAGCATGGGATGGTGCGCCGATACCGGCATCGACAATGACCGGTACATTGGCCTGATCGATGATGATTTCCAACATTGCTTTGGTGGATAGCCCTTGGTTGGAACCAATCGCAGCGCCCAGAGGCATTACCGCCGCACATCCCACTTCCTCCAGTCGTTTACAGAGTAATGGGTCGGCACCGCAATACGGCAACACGACGAATCCTTGCTTGCACAACTCTTCGGCCGCTTTAAACGTTTCTATCGGATCAGGCATCAGATAACGCGGATCGGGATGAATTTCGAGTTTCAGCCAATTCGTTCCCAGCGCTTCGCGAGCCAGTTGTGCTGCAAAAATTGCCTCTTTGGCATTGCGAGCCCCAGAGGTATTTGGAAGTAATTGAACGCCCATTTCCCGCAGTGGTTCCAGGATCTGGACATCCGGCTCATCGAGGCGAACTCGCTTCAGCGCCATGGTGACAATCTCAGTTGCGCTGGCGGTCAGCGCCTGCTGCATGATCTGCGCAGAAGCAAACTTACCCGTTCCGGTCAGCAGACGGGAATTAAAGATTTTATCGGCAATTTTAAGGGGTTGAGTCATGATTAACCTCCGGCAATGGCGCGGAAGAGATCCACGTCGTCATGATCTGAAAGAAAAATAGTGGCCCACTGGCTGCAAGGGATAACCTGTTGGTTCAACGCCACTGCCACACCGGCCTTCAATTGATCTTGTGCAGCCAGTAACGCTTCAAGACTGCAGGACGCCTCAAGCTGTACCAGCTCGCCATTTAAGCGGATTTGCATGTCGGGAACTCCGATTCGGAAAATGATGTTGAGGAGAGTGATTGGCAGACGGAACAGGCAGGATCAGGTTGGGTTTGTAACCGTTGCCATTGTAGTGTTCGACCATCAAAACGCTGCAACACACCGGTTGGCCGAGGTAAATTGCAGAGTAGCTGCAGAGTCAATAACGCCTGTGCCGCCCCCAACATCCCGACTATCGGGCCAACGATGCCAGCGGTACTGCAATTCAGGCCCGGTTCCGTTGATGACGGAAACAGGCAGTGATAACAGACAGAATGCTGTTCCGGCTCGCAGAGCAGCAATTGACCATCCCAGCCGGTAGCGGCTGCCGTGATCAAGGGCTTACAGGCCGCCACACAGGCTGCATTGACACGCTGGCGGGTTAGCATGTTATCCGAGCAGTCCAATACGGCATCGACCTGCGGCACAATACTGGCGAGCAATGATTCATCCACAGCCGGCAGAACATGACACTGAACTGCCGGATTCAACGCCTTCAGATGGGTCGCGGCTGCCTTGGTCTTGCTCTGATGGCGATCCGCCGTACGGTAGAGCACTTGTCGTTGCAGGTTGCTGCTATCCACCTTATCACCATCGGCCAACCAGAGTTGCCCGACACCCGCAGCCGCCAGATAGAGCGAAGCCGGTGAACCCAGCCCGCCTAACCCAACGATCAATACTTTGCTTTTTTTCAGTCTGGCCTGCCCTGCTTCGCCGATTTCCGGCAGCAGGATCTGTCGTCCATAGCGCAGGAACTCTTCATCGGTCAGCAGTTCAGGCATCGGAGGCGCCTCTGCTGCTAACACCTTCCACATGCTGAAGCAGCCGTTTGGTTGCCTGCTCGGGATCTGCCGCCTTGGTAATGGCGCTGACCAGCGCCACACTACCGACACCGGTCGCCAGTACATCGGCGATGCGCTCTTCTGAAATACCGCCAATTGCTACCGTCGGGATTGGACCAGACTGTGCAACCGCTGCTGCCAGATTAATCAAGCCTTGAGGCTGAGATGGCATCTCTTTAGTTTGTGTCGGGAAGATGTGCCCTAGGGCTACGTAAGAGGGCTGTAAGGCCAATGCATCTGCCAGTTCAACGGAGTCATGCGTGGAAATACCCAATCGCAGACCAGCGCTACGTAATGCATCTAGATCAGCCGTCTGAATATCTTCCTGCCCGAGATGCACACCATAGGCTCGATGCTTGATAGCCAGTTGCCAGTAATCATTGATAAACAGGCGGGCCTGATAACGGCGCCCCAGTTCAATGGCCTGCATGATCTGCTGTTCCAGATCAGCAGCCTGCGGATCTTTGATCCGCAGTTGCAGCGTAGTGACGCCCCACTCCAGCAAGCGGGCAATCCACTCCACCGAATCCACCACCGGATAAAGCCCTAATCGGTGATCGGTCTTCGCAAAAGCGGCTACGCCTTCCATCACTCTACCTCTTTGGCCAGATAGAGTTCGCCGCCCAGTTCACGGAACGTGGCAGCTTGTTGTTCCATGCCTTGTTTGACATCATCGAAGGCTCCTTCGCTATCGAGCTGACGTACTTCCTGACTGATCTTCATGGAACAGAATTTAGGACCACACATCGAACAGAAATGCGCAACTTTGCCCGATTCCTGCGGCAGATCTTCGTCGTGATACGCACGGGCGGTATCCGGGTCTAACGCCAGATTGAACTGATCTTCCCAGCGGAATTCAAAACGTGCTTTCGACATGGCATTGTCACGGATCTGCGCACCCGGATGTCCCTTCGCCAGATCAGCGGCATGCGCTGCGATCTTGTACGCCATCAAGCCCTGCTTTACATCTTCTTTATTGGGTAACCCGAGATGCTCTTTCGGAGTCACATAGCAAAGCATCGCACATCCAAACCAGCCGATCATGGCCGCGCCGATACCAGAGGTGAAATGGTCATAGCCCGGTGCGATATCGGTGGTTAGCGGGCCTAAGGTATAGAACGGGGCGCCGTGACAATGCTTGAGCTGCTCATCCATGTTTTCTTTAATCAGATGCATCGGCACATGGCCCGGCCCTTCAATCATGACCTGAACATCATATTCCCACGCAACTTGCGTCAATTCACCCAAGGTTCTCAATTCAGAAAATTGTGCTTCGTCATTAGCATCAGCAATTGAACCTGGACGCAAGCCATCCCCTAATGACAGTGCCACGTCATATTGTGCGCAGATCTCACAAATTTCGCGGAAATGCGTGTAGAGGAAGTTTTCCTGATGATGCGCCAGACACCATTTGGCAATGATAGAACCGCCACGGGAAACAATCCCGGTGACACGTTTGGCCGTCAGCGGAACATAACGCAACAACAGACCCGCATGGATGGTGAAATAATCGACGCCCTGTTCAGCCTGTTCGATCAGCGTATCACGCATCACTTCCCAGCTCAGATCTTCTGCAATACCGTTCACTTTTTCCAATGCCTGATACATCGGAACCGTGCCGATAGGCACCGGGCTGTTACGCAGGATCCACTCACGTGTCGCATGGATATGACGACCAGTAGAGAGATCCATCACTGTATCTGCCCCCCAACGAGTAGACCAGATCAGTTTTTCCACTTCTTCTTCAATACTGGAACTGATAGACGAGTTACCGATATTGGAGTTGATTTTAACAAGGAAGTTACGGCCAATGATCATCGGCTCACTTTCCGGGTGATTGATATTAGACGGAATAATGGCGCGTCCTTCTGCGACTTCCTGACGGACAAATTCCGCCGTGATCCCTTTTTCACCCTCTTGCAAACGACGCTGGTTTTCACGTACCGCAATATATTCCATTTCCGGTGTGATGATGCCTTTACGCGCATAATGCAGCTGACTGACACACTGGCCAGCTTTGGCTTTGCGGATCTGGGCCTTCACTTTCATTTGCGGAACTAACTGCAGTTGTTCTGCCTGTGCGCGGGTAAATGCCGAAGTAGGCTCCAATACCTCTTCGGTATCATTACGTTCCAAGATCCAGTTCTGACGGATGGGTTTCAAACCTACCGTAACATCGACCAACTGCTCAGGATCGCCATAAGCTCCGGAGGTGTCATACACCAACACCGGTGCATTTTCTTCATAAATTGGAGCTTGCTTTGTACCACCTACTAAAGAGGGTGACAGATGAATTCGACGCATCGGCACACGGATATCAGGGCGTGGGCCTTCCAGATATTCGCGGTCTGAATTCGGAAACGTCTGTGCCGCCAGCGTAGATAAATATTCTTTTGCGGAATCACGACGTTCACGTGCAGTTAGATTTTTCGACATAGCAAGCTCACCTTAAATAGATTTCGGATGGCTTGCCGGAAGTGGCGTTGAGAGGAGTTTTGCGGCAAAAGATCGTTTAGATCTGACGAGGAATTATTCCTGAGCGCAACTCTTGTTCCCTTCGCAGGTTTTAGCCTGATCAGGTTCAACGGATCCCGAATCAACGGTCTCAGCCCAAAGGGCACTCCGACAAGTGGCTGCTAGTATGAAACGAGGAATCAAGAATGGCAACAATCAGATAACAATTGATGATTATTGCCACCGAAGAATGATTGATTTAGCGGGGAACAAACACCCGATGCTGGAAATAAAAACCGTCATCAAATAGCGGGGATTCGTACCGAACCTCGACTTCTTTCACGATTGGCCAAAGTTTGTGTTCAGTGGCATTGATCACCGCAAAACGGTATGGCATATCCCCAATTTTGCCTTCTCGCGATTCACCCGTTTTACCAGAAACAGTGATGCTACGGCCTTTCGCATACAACACAGGGTCTAATAGCTGAGGAAATACCGCGATGAAACGTCCGGGAGATTGTTCTGATTGCTGCGGCACCCCATTATAACCGAGCGGCAGATAGACGATTTCAACTTCGGTGCCTGAGGCCAGATTACGGGTTGCAGCGATCACCCCACTCCATTTGACCAACCAGCCTTGCGGGTTATTGGGCTGCGCCATTTGCGTAAATTGCTGGCGGATCAAGACTGAATCGTCTGCATAATAACCGGTATTATTATTGGCACAAGCGGTCAAAAACATGACCACAAAGCATGCAATCCATTTCATGTGTCAGTCTCAGATAGAAAGAAAATCAGGCATACATATCGACACGAACCATCTGCTCAATCTGAGCACGGCGATCCTGAAAGGCGATATCCTTGTAAGCATAGATAGCCCGACTTTGTTTCGGGCTGGGTTGATCATAGGTGAGTTTTTCGGCAGCCTCTTCGGCACCATCGGCAAACAACACTGTATCGGAAGTCGTTTTGCCGGATTGCTCTGTCGTTTCCTCGCTGGCACGATCTTTCCCCGGATAGATAATGCTATCCGGTCGGTTTAATCCAGTGATCGAAAGATTGGCAGCAGCAATATTCATAGAAAACGGACTTTGTTATTCCTGTTTACTAATTATTCACGACCTGGCAATTTTTTCCAAGTCACCTTATCACGTAAATATACAGGTGTAGCCAGAGACGGATCACAATACTCACCTGCTTCAAAGGCGGCAACGGCTTGTGGCAGCATGTCCTGAGCCCAGGGCAGATTCAATTCGACCTGATTTTCAGTCGGGATCAATCCCAATTTTGCTGCTAATTCAGTATAGCTGGTGAACCCGGTTCCCACTGCAGAGCCACCCGCTATTTTTGTTGCCACCGGATTCAGCCATTCCGGTGCTTGTTCCGGCAAAATCACCGCTTCATCAAGCAGGGGTTGCATCCGACCGTCTTGCATCATAAAAGCGCCAAGGTAGATTTCATTCATCCGAGCATCAATGGCGGCAACGACATTTTCGGTGTGCAGACGACGGTACATTCCCTGCGCCAGCATCTGTAAAGTGGAAATACCGATAAGGGGGACATCTGCGCCATATGCCAAGCCTTGCGCGGCACCAATACCAATCCGCACGCCGGTGAAGGAGCCAGGCCCCCGGCCAAAGGCAATCGCATCCAGTTCATTCAATGAGGCTCCAGCCTGTACCAATAATTCATTGACCATCGGCAAAATGAGTCGGGTATGAGCCTGTGGGGCAACTTGTTCGCGGGTTAATACAGCACCGTTCCATAATAAGGCTGCAGAACAAGCTTCTGTGGCTGTATCAATCGCCAGAATTTTCATCAGTAATCGTCTCTTCTTGTAATAAGGCTTCCGGCTCTAAAACCGGCGGGGTCCAAAATTCTGCTAAACGGGCCAAATCCCGACACCGCGGGATCGGCGGCAAGCTTTTCAGAAATGCGGCACCATAAGGTTTATTGACCAAACGAGGGTCACAGAGGATCAGAATACCACGATCCTGATAATCACGGATCAATCGACCGACCCCCTGTTTTAATACAATGACCGCTTCCGGCAATTGCAACTGCTGGAATGGATCGCCGCCCTGCATACGGCAATCCTCCATACGGGCTTTCAGTAGCGGCTCGTCGGGCGAGGTAAAGGGCAGCTTATCGATGATGACACAAGACAATGCCGCTCCTCGCACATCAACCCCCTCCCAGAATGAAGAAGTTGCCACCAGCACGGCATGTCCGTCAGCGACAAAATCAGCCAGAATGCGCTGTTTGTTGTCATCTCCCTGCACCAGAACTGTTCGATCTAATTTATCGCGTAATACCTGTGCTATCTGATTAACACTGTGATAACTGGTACAAAGGAAAAAACAGCCTCCCGGTACATTTTCTATGACCGGCAGCAAGCGTTCTGCCAGCTGAGTGGCTCGTTGATATACCGAGGTATCGGGCAGATTTCGCGGCACACACAACAGTGATTGATGCTCATAATCGAACGGGCTGTCCAGCAGGCAGGTATCGGCGTCTGTAACGCCCATCCGCTCAGAAAAATAATTAAATTCTTCACCGACCGTCAAGGTCGCGGAGGTGAAAATCCAACTGCAACCAACTCGCATCACCTCCTGTGCAAACCGCTCAGCGATGGACAGTGGCGTAACATTTAACGTGAAATGCCGTTTAGTCGTCTCATACCAATAGGCAGCCCCCACTTCGGTTATGGCCGTGACATGATCCATCGTGGTCATAAAACCAGCCAGACGCTCAAAGCAGTTATTGATTTGCTCGCCTCGTCCTAATGCCAGTTTGCAAACGTCATAACAGAATTTGATCGATTCTTTCAGGCGTTGCAGTTCACGCTGCATTTGCGGTTGTGCCAAAACATCCCGTAAATTGCCTCGGGAAGGATCAACGCCAAAAGCCAGTCGCATAGCCTGACAATCCTGCACCAGCCGATCGGCGGCCTTTCCGAGTTGTGCCATGTCTTTCGCTTCCAACCGGTATGCCAATCGCAACTCGTCAGCAACATCACTGAGCTGACGGCTAGACAGTGACTCACCAAAATACTGACTGGCGATATCCGGCAATTGATGGGCCTCATCGAAAATATAGACATCAGCTTCTGGCAGCAGCTCACCGAAACCGGTGTCTTTCACAGACATATCGGCAAAGAACAGATGGTGATTGATGACCACCACTTGCGCATCCAGGGCCTTGCGGCGAGCCTTCACCAGAAAACAGTTTTCATAATCCGGACATTCACGCCCCAGACAATTATCATTCGTGCTGGTCACGAAAGGCAAAATAGGCGCCTGTTCCTGTAAACCGGGAATATCAGCGACATCACCACTGATCGTCCGGTTCTTGAATTGCCGGACTTTGGGTAAATCCGCAAAGACATCGGCAGCCAGAAAGTGCATCTCTTGTTCCAGCAAGGCAAGCCGGTAAGTACAAAGGTAATTGGCACGGCCTTTCAACTGCGCGACCGGTTTAGTGTATTGCATTGCCAGCAACAAGGTGGGCAGGTCGCGCTCATACAGCTGATCCTGCAGCGCTTTCGAGCCGGTACTGATGATGACCCGCTTGCCGCTATCCAGTGCAGGAACAAGATATGCAAAAGTTTTTCCTGTTCCGGTTCCGGCTTCGACCAGCAAACGCCCGGCAGTATTTATTGCTTTGCTGACCGCATCGGCCATATGAACCTGTGCTTCCCGCGGTGCAAAGCCGGGAATTGTCTTTGCAAGCAGGCCTTTTTCAGCAAAATAATCGATATTCAACAGAGGATTCCGGCACGAAATAGTGATGTAACAATTATATGGGAATTACATATGTGACAGGAATAACAACTCGAACAATCGACAAGATTCTGCAGAGGACATTCGGTCAACATCGTGAGAATCTTTCTTTGCGCGCGCATTACATGACACAAATAATGAACTAGAGTAGTTTACTGTATATTTTGTGGCCAAGACTTAATTGTTTAAAGAGGTAATCGCTATGGTGAATCCTATGGAAAAGCCGCTATTTGCATTGGACAAGGATGAGTTCAAACAGGAGATCGTTCACCATCTTCGTACAACACTGGGCACAAGTGAAAAGAAAGCCAGCAAACAAGCATGGTGGATGGCAACCTGTGCGACCATCAATCAAATGTTATTTGAGCGCCTGACCGACACGCAACAAACCCATCTCAAAAAAGACACCCGCGCCGTTCACTATTTTTCAGCTGAATTCTTAATGGGGCGACTGACCGCCAACAACCTGCACAACCTCGGCCTTTATAAGATCTGTGAAGATGCACTGCAGGATCTCGGATTGGAATTAGCCGATCTGTGCGAACACGAACCCGATATGGCACTGGGTAATGGTGGTTTGGGACGCTTAGCTGCCTGTTTCATTGATTCTCTGGCAACGCTGGGCTATCCGGCACTCGGATACGGCCTGCATTACGAACATGGTTTGTTCCGTCAGGAAATCCGTGACGGCCGCCAGGTTGAACGTCCTGACTCCTGGCGCGAATATGGCAACCCTTGGGAAATCTGCCGTCCGGAATCGGTGCAGGAAATTCCCCTGTACGGTTATGTCGAAACAGTGTTCAGTGAAGATTGTCAGGTTCGTAAAGTCTGGCATCCGGGCCGAGTGATCAAAGGTGTGCCTTGGGATATTCCTATTGTTGGTTTCGGTGCCGAGACGGTCAACATTCTGCGCTTGTGGGAATCACGCGCTTCACATTTCTTTGACTGGGATGTCTTTAACCACGGTGGTTACGTCGATTCGCAGAAAGAAAAAGCCGAAGCCGAAACCATCTCTAAAGTGTTATATCCCAACGATGAAACTGAAGCGGGTAAAGAACTGCGCCTGGTTCAGCAGTATTTCTTCTGCGCCTGCTCGCTGAAAGACATCATGCGTCGTTACAAACGCACGCATACTGATTTCAAAGACTTCGCCGCACAAATTGCAGTGCAACTGAATGACACCCATCCAACGGTGGCAATTCCGGAATTGATGCGTGAACTGATCGATGACGAAGGTCTGGAGTGGGAAGCGGCTTGGGATATCTGTTCTAAGGTTTTCTCTTACACCAACCATACGTTATTGCCAGAAGCGCTGGAAACCTGGCCGGTTTATCTGTTTGAGAAAGTGTTACCTCGTCATCTGGAAATCATTTATGAAATCAACGCTCATTTCCTGAAAAACGAAGTGGAAGCGAAATGGCCAAACAACAATGACATCAAACGCAAACTGTCGATTATTGATGAAGGCAATCCACGTCGCGTACGTATGGCTAACCTGTGCGTGATCACATCACACAAAGTCAATGGTGTTGCAGAAATCCATTCCAAATTGGTGAAAGAAGATCTGTTCCCAGAATTTAGTGAACTCTGGCCGGATAAATTCTGCAATGTGACCAATGGTGTCACTCCGCGCCGCTGGTTACTCTCCTGTAATCAGGAATTGGCGGATCTGTTCACCGAAACGGTCGGTACAGAATGGCCATTGAATCTGGATGTGCTGCGCGAATTGAACCAATATGCTGATGATCCGGTATTCCAGAAAAAATTCATGGATATCAAACTGCACAACAAGCAGAAACTGGTGAAAGTAATCAAAGCAGAAACCGGTATTGATGTCAGTGCAGAAGCCATCTTCGATATTCAAATCAAACGTCTGCATGAATACAAACGCCAACAACTCAACCTGCTGCATATTCTGGTGTTGTATCGTCGTCTGCTGCTGAACCCTGAGTATGACATGCACCCACGTGTATTCATTTTCGGTTCTAAAGCGGCCCCGGGTTACCGAGTTGCAAAAGACATCATCTATGCGATCAACAAAGTTGGCGAACGCATTAATGCTGACCCTCGCATCAAAGGAAAACTGAAAGTTGTGTTTATGCCGAACTACCGTGTCAGCCTGGCAGAAAAACTGATCCCGGCGGCTGATGTATCGGAACAGATCTCAACTGCAGGCTATGAGGCCTCAGGTACTGGTAACATGAAGCTGGCCATGAATGGTGCGATTACCATCGGTACACTGGATGGTGCCAACATCGAAATTGCAGAAGAAGTCGGTAACGATAATTGTGTGATTTTCGGGTTGAATGTTGATCAGGTCAAAGAACTGAAATCGCACGGTTATAATCCTTGGGATTATTACTATGCAAATTCGGAAATTAAATCGGCGTTAGACTGGCTGGATACCGACTATTTCACGCCAGGACACCCGGGTGAACTGCAGTCGATCAAAAAAGCCCTGCTCGACTGGGGTGACACTTACCTGACGTTAGCCGATTTTGCCTCTTATGATGAAGCGCATAAACGCATCGATACCTTGTACCGAGATAAAGCAGGCTGGGCCAAAATGGCGATCATTAATGCAGCATCGGTGGGCAAATTCAACTCTGACCGTTCCATTGAAGATTATGTCAGTCAAATCTGGCACCTAGAGAAATGTGATATCTCATAATCTTCATAGCGTGCACCAAACTTTACCACGCTTACCTAAAGCCACCGTTATCTCGGTGGCTTTTTTCTATGCCAAAGAAAAAGAATAATCACTGAGCAAATTACCTCTGCGATGCGTAGATAACCGAGTGACGTTAAATTTTTGTATATTTTTTGACATCAAACACACAGAGTGGCACAACATTAGCTATAGAAATACAGAGAACAGGATCTTTCGCCAGATACTCGACATACGTGTTAGCAACTGCTGGATTTATTGAGACTTTCTGACACTTTTGCCGAAATGTCGTCTAGGCTTACAAATGAAACAGATGCATGTAGCCCCATGAATAAATGGGACTCATCTCAGTATGGGGGAAAAGCTATGGGTATTTTTGATCATTATCAGCGCCGTTACGAAGCTGCCAGGGAAGAGGAATACACGCTTCAGGAATTTCTGGAGATGTGCCGCTCTGACCGCTCCTGTTATGCATCTGCCTCCGAGCGCCTGTTATTGGCTATCGGTGAACCAGAAATGATCGACACCGCGCTGGAACCACGTTTAAGCCGGATTTTCTCTAATCGCATTATTCCGCGTTATCCGGCTTTTAAAGACGACTTTTACGGCATGGAAGAAGCCATTGAACAGATTGTGGCTTATCTGAAGCATGCGGCTCAAGGTCTGGAAGAAAAGAAACAGATCCTCTATCTGCTCGGCCCTGTCGGGGGTGGTAAATCCTCTCTGGCAGAAAAACTCAAAGCACTGATGCAGAAAATACCGATTTACCGAATCAAAGGTTCACCGGTTAATGACCATCCATTTTGCCTGTTTGATCTCAATGAAGACGGCAAAATTCTGGAACAGGAATATGGTATTCCTGCGCGTTATCTGCGAAAAATCATGTCGCCTTGGGTAGCTAAACGCCTGCATGAATTTGGTGGCGACATCAGCAAATTCCGGGTCGAAAAAGTTTACCCTTCGATCTTGGATCAGATTGCGATTGCCAAAACTGAACCAGGCGATGAAAACAATCAGGATATCTCCTCACTGGTCGGTAAGGTCGACATTCGTAAACTGGAACACTTCGCTCAGAATGATGCCGATGCCTATGCCTACTCCGGTTCCTTATGTCTCGCCAATCAGGGGCTGATGGAATTTGTCGAGATGTTCAAAGCACCGATTAAGGTGTTGCATCCATTGTTGACGGCTACACAGGAAGGCAACTATAACGGTACCGAAGGTCTCTCTGCCCTGCCGTTTGAAGGTATCATCCTTGCGCACTCAAACGAGTCCGAATGGCAGCAATTCCGAAACAACAAGAATAATGAGGCGTTTCTTGACCGTGTTTATATTGTCAAAGTGCCTTATTGCCTGCGTGTTTCTGAAGAAATGCACATTTATGAAAAACTGCTGACGCACAGTGAGCTGTCTCAGGCGAAATGTGCCCCCGGTACCTTGGAATATCTGGCGCAATTCAGCGTATTGTCTCGTCTGAGAGAACCTGAAAACTCCAGCATCTATTCTAAAATGCGAGTCTATAACGGTGAAAGCCTGAAAGACACCGATCCAAAAGCCAAGTCTTATCAGGAATATCGCGATTATGCCGGTATCGATGAAGGGATGTCAGGGCTCTCGACCCGCTTTGCCTTCAAGATCCTCTCGCGCGTGTTCAACTTTGATCATACTGAAGTGGCGGCCAATCCGGTTCACCTCTTTTATGTGCTGGAACAGCAGATTGAGCGTGAACAATTCCCGCAGGAAATACATGACCGTTATCTGGAATTCATTAAAGGTTTTCTGGTACCGCGTTATGTTGAATTCATCGGGAAGGAAATACAGACTGCCTATCTGGAATCTTATTCCGAATACGGTCAGAACATTTTCGATCGCTATGTCACCTATGCAGACTTCTGGATTCAGGATCAGGAATACCGTGATCCTGAGACCGGCCAGTTATTCGATCGCAGCTCGCTGAACAGTGAACTGGAAAAGATCGAAAAACCAGCCGGGATCAGCAATCCGAAAGATTTCCGTAACGAGATAGTCAACTTCGTGCTGCGTGCTCGGGCAAACAATGCCGGACGCAACCCGAACTGGACCAGTTACGAAAAACTGCGCACCGTGATCGAGAAAAAAATGTTCTCGAATACCGAAGACTTGCTGCCGGTGATCTCTTTCAATGCAAAAACATCTGCCGATGAGATGAAGAAACACGAAAACTTTGTCGAACGGATGATGGAAAAAGGATATACCCGCAAGCAAGTTCGCCTGCTCTCCGAGTGGTATCTGCGAGTTCGCAAATCCACTTAGTGGATGAGGAGATCAATATTATGGTCCATTTCATTGATCGACGATTGAATGGTAAAAATAAAAGTGCGGTGAACCGGCAACGGTTCATCCGCCGCTATAAATCGCAGATCAAAAAAGCGGTTTCTGATGCTGTGGCAAAACGCAGCATTCAGGATATAGAAAATGGCGAAAGCATCAGCATTCCGACGAAAGACATTGCCGAACCCGTTTTCCATCAGGGAAAAGGGGGGCGTAAAGAGATGGTACACCCCGGTAATGATCGTTTTGTGACCGGTGAACATATTGATCGGCCAGAAAACAATGGTGGTCAGGGTGGCGGCGGCAGCGGTGATGCGAGCGATAAAGGAGAAGGCGACGACGATTTCATCTTTGAAATATCTAAGGATGAATATCTGGATCTGCTATTTGACGATCTGGAACTCCCTAATATGGAGAAAAACCAGATCAGCAAATTGGTAGAAACGAAAAATGTGCGGGCCGGTTACACCGCCAATGGTGTACCGACCAACATCAATATTGTCCGATCGCTGCAAAACTCACTGGCGCGCAGAGTCGCCATGCAGACCGGAAAAAAACGTCAGTTAGCCGAATTAGAGGAACAACTCGCGGCGTTGGGCAATGATGAAGAGAATGCCAGTGAGCGCCTGCTGCTGGAAAAAGAGATTGCGGAACTGAAACGCCGCATCGAAGCTGTACCATTCATCGACACCTTTGATCTTCGTTTCAACAACTTCGTGAAACGCCCCGTTCCTTCTAGTCAGGCCGTCATGTTCTGCCTGATGGACGTTTCAGGTTCCATGGATCAACCGACCAAGGATATGGCAAAACGCTTTTATATCCTGCTTTATCTGTTCCTCACCCGTACCTATAAAAATGTCGAGGTTGTTTTTATTCGTCATCACACTCAGGCCAAAGAGGTCAACGAACACGACTTCTTCTACTCACAAGAGACGGGCGGCACCATCGTCTCCAGCGCCCTCGAATTAATGAGCGATATCATGCACAGCCGTTATCCAGCCAGTGAATGGAACATTTATGCGGCTCAGGCTTCTGACGGCGACAACTGGGCAGATGATTCACCACACTGCCGAAAGATACTGGAACAGCAGATCATGCCGTGGGTACGCTATTTCTCATATATAGAAATCACCACCCGTGCCCATCAGAGCTTATGGTTTCAGTATGAGGAACTCGCCAAACAGTTCCCTCATTTTGCTATGGAGAATATTCGCAAGCAGGAAGATATCTATCCGGTATTCCGCGAACTCTTTAAGAAACAGGCCGCCTGACCAGGAGGGAGCATGAGCGAAATCAGCAGAACAGCCCTGCCCGACGGGCCGGACTGGACATTTGAATTACTGGATGTTTACCAGAAAGAGATTGACCGAGTAGCCAAACACTACCGGCTCAGTACTTATCCTAATCAGATTGAAATCATCACTGCCGAGCAGATGATGGACGCCTATTCCAGCGTTGGTATGCCTATTGGCTATCATCACTGGTCGTTCGGTAAAAAATTTATTTCCACAGAGCAGCACTACAAACGAGGCCAGATGGGGTTGGCCTATGAAATCGTTATCAACTCCGATCCCTGCATCGCTTATCTGATGGAGGAAAACAGCATCACCATGCAAGCATTGGTCATGGCACATGCCTGTTATGGTCACAATTCTTTCTTTAAAAACAACTACCTGTTCAAAACATGGACTGATGCCAGCTCCATTATTGATTACTTGGTCTTTGCCCGACACTACATCACGCACTGCGAAGAAAAGTATGGTATTGATGAAGTCGAGTCGTTATTAGATGCTTGCCATGCCTTGATGAATTACGGTGTGGATCGTTACAAACGCCCGCAGAAACTCTCATTATCTGAAGAGCGTCGCCGCCAGAAACGACGGGAAGAATACCTGCAAAGCCAGGTAAACGAGCTTTGGAGAACCTTACCCAAACGGCGTCAGCAAGAAGATGATGCTTTACTGGGGCAGCGCTACCCTGTCGAACCGGAAGAAAATATTCTCTATTTTCTGGAAAAAAATGCGCCGATTCTGGAACTGTGGCAACGGGAAATCATTCGGATAGTCAGAAAAATAAGCCAGTATTTTTACCCACAGAAACAGACACAAGTCATGAACGAAGGTTGGGCAACATTCTGGCACTACACCATCCTGAATCATTTGTATGACGAAGGAAAAGTGTCGGACCGGTTTATGCTGGAGTTCTTGCATAATCATACGAATGTGGTGGCGCAACCGCCGTATAACAGCCCTTATTATTCGGGGATCAACCCTTACGCATTGGGTTTCGCCATGTTTCAGGATTTGCGTCGCATTTGCGAAAACCCGACCGATGAGGATCGCGCCTGGTTCCCGGATTATGCAGGCAGTAACTGGCTGGATACGCTGCACTACGCCATGGAAAACTTTAAAGATGAGAGTTTTATCAGCCAGTTTTTAAGCCCCAAAGTCATGCGGGATTTCCATTTATTTGCGATCGAAGATGACGATAAAAAAGATTTTATTGAAGTTTCCGCCATCCATAATGAGGAGGGATACCGGAAATTACGGCAGAAACTATCCGCACAATATAATCTGGGTGAGCATGAACCGAATATTCAGGTTTATAACGTGAATTTGAGGGGGGATCGGGCGTTAACCTTACGTTATTACGCCAATAACCGGATACCTTTAGCCGATTCAGCGCAAGAAGTAATGAAACACCTGCATTACATCTGGAAATTTGACGTGATATTAGAGCAAGAAAATCCAGATGGGCAGGTACTGCAAATTGCCACTTCCAAGAAAACCGTATAAGTAACCAACAACCGTTCAGAGTGAGCCTCTATCACTGTGAACGGTTGTGTCATGTCACACTCTGAGCTAACTCCATATCTACGCTATAGTTTTTAACTATGCTTATCTTGAATACCTTATTCCAGGCCCCATTTTAAAATTATCATTTCCTGAACAAGGTGCGTGATATGAGCAATGAGCAAGAACATGTAACCATCGAAGAGCATGCCAAAACCGGGTTGATTCTGGCCGGTCAGGAAAGGCCGCCACAACTCCATATCATCCCCATTCAAGGCCGGCCTTTTCTGCCTGCACAAATTTTACCGGTACAGATCCAGGCTAATCCTTGGGGTAAAACTATCGAACGGGTCGCTAGAACCACACACAAAATGGTCGCGCTCTTCCGAATTCCAGATGATGTGCCTGATGTGACCATGATAAAGGATGTTGTGCCCAAAACCGGTTGTGCGGTTCGCATTCTTCAGGCCAGCAGTGGTGAAGGCGAAATCCAGTTTGTTGCTGAAGGGGTGCAGCGGGTTGAAATTACCAACTGGCTCACCGACAAACCACCCTATCTGGCTGAAGTCCGATACATGGAACTCAGCAAGGAAGACGAGTCAGACACCGAACTGAAAGCGTACGCGATGGCACTGATCGGTGCCCTGAAAGAACTGCTGCCGATCAACCCGCTTTACAGTGAAGAGTTGAAACAGTACATGAACCGGTTCAGTCCAAATGATCCGGCCCCGCTCGCCGATCTGGCTGCCGCAATTACCTCCGCCACACCGGATGAATTACAGGAAATTCTGGATACGTCAGCCTTGATCCCTCGGATGAAAAAATCGCTGGCCATCCTTAAAAAAGAAATTGAAGTCGCCAAACTGCAAACGCAGATCCGGGAGGAGGTCAATAAAACCATCAGTGAACGGCAGCGCGAGTTTTTCCTGCATGAACAACTTAAGGTGATCCAAAAAGAATTAGGGTTGGAAAAAGACGATAAAACCGCCGAAGTTGATAGCTTTAAAGAGCGGATGAAAGACAAAAAAGTGCCTGAGGCAACACAGGCCCGATTTGAGGAGGAATTAAAAAAATTACAGGTTCTTGAAACAGGTTCCCCCGAATATGCCGTTACCCGCAACTATCTGGATTGGATCAGCCAGGTTCCATGGGGCGTTGAAAAGAAACACAGTATCGATCTGAAAAAAGCACGGAAAATTCTCGATGCCGACCATGACGGGTTGGCGGATGTCAAAGATCGCATTATCGAATTTCTCGCCGTCGGTGCTTATAAAAATGCCATCAGCGGTGCCATCATGCTACTTGTCGGCCCGCCCGGTGTCGGGAAAACCTCGATCGGGCGCTCTATTGCGAATAGCCTAGGTCTGCCTTTTTTCCGATTCAGCGTGGGTGGTATGCGTGATGAAGCTGAGATCAAAGGTCACCGCCGTACCTATATTGGTGCGATGCCGGGCAAGATCGTACAGGCTCTCAAAGAGTGTCAGGTCATGAACCCGGTGATCATGCTGGATGAAATCGATAAGATCGGTGCCAGTCATCAGGGCGACCCCGCGTCTGCTCTGCTGGAAACGTTAGATCCCGAACAGAACATCAACTTCCTCGACCACTATCTTGATTTGCGGCTCGACCTCTCAAAATGTCTGTTTATTTGTACGGCCAATACACTTGATTCGATTCCGGCACCCCTATTGGATCGAATGGACACGATCCGTTTATCTGGGTATCTGGCAGATGAAAAACTGGCGATTGCCCGTCATCATCTCTGGCCTCGGCAGTTGGAACGAGCTGGTGTTCCTAAGGGTAAATTACGCATTACAGATGGTGCCATTCGCGGCATTATCGATGGGTATGCCCGTGAAGCCGGGGTGCGTAATCTTGAAAAACAACTGGCAAAAATTGTGCGTAAATCGGTGGTAGAACTATTGAGCGAAGGCGAGAAAGAGATCAACGTCAAGGCCAGTAGTCTGGAACATTACTTGGGCAGTGCCCCCTTCCGGAAAGAGAAAATGCTTAGTGGCATCGGTATTGTTACGGGGTTAGCCTGGACATCGCTAGGGGGCGCCACCTTACCGGTTGAAGCCAGCGTCATCCACCAACAAGGTCGGGGGATTAAACTGACAGGACAGCTGGGTGATGTCATGAAAGAATCGGCCGAACTTGCCTACAGTTTTGTCGGCAGCCATTTAAATGAACTGAATGCGAAGCCCGAGTTTTATGACAAAGCCGCGATTCACCTGCATGTTCCTGAAGGGGCAACCCCGAAAGACGGGCCCAGCGCCGGGGTGACCATGGCCAGTGCCCTGCTCTCATTGGCATTGAATCGTGCCCCTGTTAAGGGATATGCCATGACCGGTGAATTAACCTTAACCGGGCATGTGTTAGCCATTGGTGGCGTACGGGAGAAAGTTATCGCAGCCAAACGACTCGGTATTCACCAAATTATTGTGCCGGAAGCCAACCGGGGGGATGTCGAAGAACTCCCTGATTATGTCAAAGAAGGAATGAGTTTCCATTTTGCCAGTCATTACCGAGATGTTGCCAAACTGCTTTTTCCTCCCCTGTAGTAACACAAAGCAGTGACGATTTCGTCACTGCTTTTCTTTGTCTGTCCTTTCAATTTTGCGCGATGTGCCTCACAAAAATCGTAACCATTTATCTTCGTTTCTGATTTCTCATCTATTGTTAATAACAGTACCGTAACAGGTGTGTAATTTTTTTGCTTATTTTTTGAACTTACCGAAAAAATCGCTGTCCAACTACTTGGTACTTACTGCAAAAGGAGCAAGGCCATGCAAAGAGTTGACTATACCCGGATCAGATCCCACGTATTCGAAACCCTCGAGGGCTATAACTCACCCTACCAGGAAGCCAAAAAAATGTGTGTGCAAAGCGGCTATCCATTCGGTATTCGGGAGGAGCAGATGGTATCAAACGCCATCAGTGAATTTCATGGCTGGCGGGAAAACATTCCTGAGATTTGAGCCGGAATAACTATTTTTAATGGCCCGTGAAACGGGCTTTTTTATGGGTGCCGTGTAACGGCCTATTCTTACCAAATGAACCACTTACATCGCCTCCGTTAATCCGCAGATCTTCTATACTTCAAATCAAAGCCATTTATTCTGAATTTCCAATGACATCCCGCAAACTCTCTGCCGGTCACTGCCGCCAGCTAGGGGCAACACCTGAAGCTCATGGTACCAACTTTGCCATCTGGGGACGGCTGGCGAAATCGATGGAGTTGTTGCTATTCAGCTCCGAGAAAGATGAGAATCCCGAAGTCATTACACTGTCGGAGGAAATCTATCGCTCCGGCTATTACTGGCATATTCATGTCGGCGGCGTGTCTGCAGGACAGATTTATGCCTGGCGGGTCAAGGAGGTGCTGATTGACTTGCCGGGAAACCGTTTCGACCCCGAAAAAGTGCTGCTCGACCCTTATGGGCGTCGCATCCTGCTGGGCGATTGCTATAACCGACAGAGTTCAGCCCTGCCTGGTTCCAACCTGCACTGTTGCGCTAAAAATGTGGTGGTTGACCTGAGACATTATGACTGGGAAGAGGACAATTTTCCGCGTCATCCCCTTTCTCGGTCTGTGATTTATGAAATGCATGTCGCCGGATTCACCAAAGACCCGTCATCGAATCTGCCAGATTATCTGCAGGGGACTTATGCCGGTGTCATCAAGAAAATTCCCTACCTGCAGGAGCTGGGTATTACTGCTGTCGAATTGCTGCCAGTGTTTCAGTTTGATCCGCAGGATGCTCGACCTGGGAAAAGTAATTATTGGGGTTACAGCCCGATGGGCTTTTTCGCTCCGCACGGAGAGTATGCGGCTGACGGCTCACATCTTGGTGTGCTTAATGAATTCCGGGATATGGTAAAAGCACTGCATAAAGCCAACATTGAAGTCATTCTGGATGTGGTTTACAACCACACGGCAGAAGGCGGCGATGACGGGCCGGTGATCTGCTTTCGCGGCGTTGATAATGATGCGTTTTATACGCTGGATGAAAACTATCACAGCACCAATTATTCCGGTTGCGGTAACACACTCGACGCCTCACATCCGATGACCAAAAAGATGATCACCGACAGTCTGAAATTCTGGCGCGAAGAGATGCATGTGGATGGTTTCCGTTTTGATCTGGCGGCTATTTTGTCGCGTGATGGCTTTGGTCAGCCGATGAGCGATCCGCCAACCATTCGCACCATTGATGGCGACTATTCGCTGGCTGATACCAAGTTATTTGCCGAAGCCTGGGATGCCGGTGGTCTCTATCTGGTCGGAAAAATGGCCGGTGATCGCTGGCGTGAATGGAATGGTCTTTTCCGTGATGATGTGCGTCGCTTCATCAAAGGAGATGAAGGTATGGTCTCGGCGTTTGCTACCCGCCTGATTGGTAGCCCGGATATTTACCATCTTCAGTTTTCTGATCCATATAAAAGCCTCAATTTTATTACCTGCCATGATGGCTTCACTTTGTGGGATCTGGTCAGTTATGACCAAAAACACAATGAGGCGAATGGGGAAGATAATCGTGACGGCAGTAATGATAACTACAGTTGGAATCATGGCGTTGAAGGCCCAACTGATGATCCGGCTATTCTCACGCTGCGGCTACGACAAGCCAAAAATTTCTTTGTCGTCAATCTGATGTCTGTCGGAACCCCCATGATCCAGATGGGCGATGAGACACTCAGAACACAACAAGGCAATAATAATGTCTACTGCCAGGACAACTCGATCAGTTGGTTTAACTGGCAACCCACGCACCACGGACGGGAAATGCTACGTTTTGTTACTGAGATGCTGCGTTACCGCTCCGTTCTGAAAGAAGAACCACGTTTCTTTTTTTCGCTAGGGCAAGCACTGGAAAGCGCTCGAGTCGATTGGCATGGCGTTCAGCCTTTTCAGCCTGACTGGGGCCCTAATTCGCAAACACTAGGATTAACGGCTTATGATGCCCGATATGACATCGATGTGTATGCGTTTTTTAACTCCTGGTGGAAACCCTTGGTGCTGAATCTTCCGCCACCGCCCAACAACCCCAATGGGCACTGGAAGAGAGTCTGCGATACCGGACTGGAACCACCGAATGATATTACTCCGCTTGGCTGTGAATATGCCGAACTGCCCGATCTCAGTTATACCGTGCAACCTCGCTCGGTCATTGTTTTGATTTGTCGCAGCCTGAAAGAGAAAGACCATACCTAAACAGGTTCATTCAAAAAAACCGGCTTCATGACGAAGCCGGAAACACCCTACTACAAGAAATAAATGAGCAGGAAAATTAGTGCACAGATGACGTATCTACCGCTTTTGTTGGCCTTGGCGCCAACCAGATGACAAAAGCTGCGACACAAAAAATCACCGCAATCGCCATAAAGATCTGGTTGGTGGCCACCATGACGCTCTGTCCTTGTAACAACCAATCCAGCGAACCTCGGATCTGACCCATCGACATACCGCTGTTGAGCATGGCTTGAGAGGCATGGGCTCCACGATCTGTTAATCCGGCCAACTCAGAATGAACATAACGCGACTGATTCTCCCAGGTGGTGTTCACCATTGAAGTCGCGAATGCACCAGACAGAGTTCGGATGAAATTCATCAGGCCTGCCGCTGAATCCATTTCCCGGTCCAGCACACAGCCCAGTGCGATCCCGGTTAAGGGTACAAAGAACAACGGCATCCCCATGCCCTGAAAAAACATGGGATAACTGATCTGAAAGAAGGTCATATTCATATCGGCATGGCTGCGAAATAATGTCCAGCTCCCCAGCCAGAGCACCCCCAGAAATACCAGCGGACGTGGGTCCATTTTCGTCGTCAGATTGGCAATTAAAGGTGCCAGAAACACCGCCAATACCCCCATCATCGCCGTCGAATAACCCGCAATCGTGGCGGTATATCCCATATAGATCTGTAACCATAACGGTGTCAGCACGGTAATGCCAAAAAAGGCACCAAATCCCAGTGACAGCGTCAGCATGCTGGTTGAAAAACCGCGATGACGAAACACCTTCAGATCAACGACCGGATTGCGCTCCGTCAGTTCCCAGATCAGGAATGAGATGAAACCAATGACCGCAATGATGGCTAAGGTCACTATCCGGGTCGATTCAAACCAGTCGTGATCCTTGCCTTCATCCAGCATGATCTGCAATGCGGCAACCCAGACCACCAGCAATGCTAATCCGACCATATCAATCCGCGATTTATTGGTCTGTGTTTCAAAACCTTGCAACATCTTCCAGCACATCAGGCCGGCAATAATCGCAAAGGGGGTTTTGCAGATGAAGATATAAGGCCAGCTGTATTGATCACAGAGAATGCCACCGAGGATTGGCCCCATGATCGGTGCCACCAGCGTCGTCATACTCCAGATGCCGATTGCCGCATGACTTTTATCTTTCGGGAAGATACGCATCATCAGTGTCTGCGATAGCGGCATCAACGGCCCACCGGAAAATCCGAGAAACACACGGAACAGCACTAACATGTTCATGCTGGTTGCCATGCCGCACAGCGTCGAGAAAATCCCGAACATGATGAGGCAAGTAACAAACACGCGCAGTGCGCCAAAACGGGACGACAACCAGCCCGTCAGCGGTACAGATATAGCCTCTGCCACCGCATACGACGTAATGACATAAGTCCCTTGACTGGTTGAGGTTCCCAAACTTCCGGCGATATTCGAAACAGAAACGTTAGCAATTGTGGTGTCCAGAATGGCCAGAAAGTTAGCCATTGCCAGACAGATGGCACCGATCGCCAGTGCCCCACCGGATAATGGTTGCGGGAAGTTCCCCTGCGATGACTGACTCATCTCGACCCGCCTTAGCCCTGATGAGCAGATGATGAACCTGCATTTTCAGCGACGGCATTATGTGTTTCAGCTTTTGAGGTATCAATAGTGGCTTCCATTGATAAGCCAACCTGCAGGGGGCGTTCCGTCAGTTCATGCTTATTCAGTGTGATCCGTACCGGAAGGCGCTGTACAACCTTGATCCAGTTACCGGTCGCATTTTGGGCCGGAATCATTGAGAAGGCTGAACCCGTGCCACCTGATAAGCCACTCACCACGCCGTGATAAACAACCTTATCGCCGTAGAGGTCTGCGGTTACCTCTACTGGCTGCCCAATTTTCACCTGACGAAGTTCAACCTCTTTGAAATTGGCATCGACATGCACATTCTGCAACGGCACCACACTCAGCAATGGTGCACCGACCTGAATCCGTTGGCCAACCTGAACTTGGCGTTTGGCAATGACACCCTCTACCGGAGCCTTAATCACAGTTCGGTCCAGATCAACTTTTGCTTGTTCAAAACGGGCTTTCGCCAGCATCACTTCCGGGTTGGTCTCCACCGTCGTATCAACAATCTGTGCTGCATTCGCTTTTTTCGAACCGATGGTTGATAAACGGTTGGCTACCGCCTGGGCGGCACCGGCCTTGGCGGCATTCAGATTGGCTTCTGCCAGCAACATCTGATTCTTGGCATTCGTCAGCTCTTCACCCGACACGGAACCCGATTTAACTAACGCTGCACGCCGTTTCAAGTCAACCTGCGCTTTGCTGAAATCAGCCTGTGCGGCTGCCAGTTTGGCCTGTGCCTGTTTTTCATCGGCCTCACGCGCCTTAACCTGCGCCGCCAGCCCTTCATCATTGGCCAGATAACTGCGTACCCGCCGCTTCGCCATGCCTAAATCTGCTTCGGCCTGGGCCAGCGCCAGTCTGGCATCGGTGTCATCCAACCGGACCAGCACATCCCCTTTCTTCACATGCTGGGTATCGACCACATTCACGGCCTGAACAATTCCGCCTACCGCCGGGGTGACTTCAGCGACTTCGGCTGCGGTATAAGCATTATCCGTAGTCACATAACGGGAACCGATAAAATAGTAGTAAGCTCCATATCCAGCAGCAGCGATGGCAATCGCAACGGCGAGACCAACAAATCCTTTTTTACGTGAAGCTGCCGCACGAGGAGCATCAAAATCATCCCCTAACTGATCAACCGTCGCATCAATATTCATCTGAGACATAATTTAATTTCCTGACATTCAAATTAGGATTTTGATGCATTGAATCCACCGCCCAACGCGTGGATCAGGGACACATCAAGTGAAAAAGATCGTGCTTGTAGGTTCACCAGTGCACGCTGCGTATTCAGCATGGCATCTTCTGCGGTCAAAACGTCAAGGTAGGTCGCCAAACCGCCTCGGTAGCGGTTGTCCGCAATCTGATAGGCCGCTTTGGCATCCTGATAAGCCTCTTCCGTTTTTCCCAGACGAGCCTTCAAGGCTTTAGAACTGGTCATGACATCCGCAACGTCATGCAATGCCTGCGTCACCGTGTTGTTGTAATTGGCCACTGCTTCGTCATAAGTTGCTTCAGCCGACGTTAACTGACCGGATAATCGCCCACCGGTAAATAACGGCAGATAAATCGCCGGCCCGATGCTGCCGACATCATTACCCGACTTAGTCAGATTATTCAGGCCAAACGCCTGATAACCGATAAAACCGGAAATACTGACATCCGGATAAAATTGCGCCTTGGCAACATGAATCCGTTTGGCCGCAGCTTCAGCCCGCCAGCGCGCGGCGGTAACATCCGGACGATGCCCGAGAATATTGATACCGGTATTTTCCGGTAAGCCAAATGACGCGGTCAGTTGTACCGCCGGACGTTGTAATGACAACCCTCGATCCGGCCCCTTACCTAACAACGCAGCAATCGCATTTTTCTGAAGCTGGATAGATTCATCCACCGCTACCAACTCTGCATCTGCATTGGCCTTCAGAGCCTGCATCTGTTTCAGCACCCCTTGAGTTTCCAAACCGTTTTTAAAGCGCTCGGTCATCAACTCTACGGTTTTACTGCGGATCGCTAATGCTGTCTGCGCGGTATCACGATTCAGATATAAACGGGCCAGTTCGGCATAAGCCTGCGTTAGAGAGGTTTGGATCATCAGCTTCGCGGCTTGTGTTTCTGCCTCGGCAGCAGCTAAATCCGAGGTTGCAGCAGCCACGACAGCTTTGTTTTTGCCCCAAAAATCGATGTCATAACTGAAATTAGCCGTCACAGAACCATAACCATTCCAGTCATGAGGTGGCATGTATGCCTGATAGGCATAACTAACCTTTGTCTCCGATGCCGATGCACTCGCCCCCACCTGTATGGCGCGAATAGCACCAATCTGTTCCGCAATACCAGCCGCATTACGCAAACGTGCCTGAGCAGCCATCAGCGTAGGGGCATCAGATAATGCCTCCTGCATCAATTGGTTCAGCTGCGCATCATGGTAACGCAACCACCATTGGTTATCTGGCCAGCTTATTTTGTTCTGGCTGTTCAACGATTGCGATGATGCAAACTCATTCGCATGTTTCATCTGGCTCAGGGGATGATCAGGTGCCTGTGCACATGCACTCATCGCCAATGCCGCAATGGGAACAATCACAAACGGTGCTTTGAAAAGCCTGCCGTTGACGCGCAATGCAGGGGAATTCTTCACGATTAAACCTCATAACTAAACCGTACAGTTCAGTTATAACCTTGACACTATTTGACCGTCAAGCGAAACTTGAGTATCAGAAAATCAGAAGGTGGAACATGCGGGTAAAAAGTGAAGCACGACGACAAGCTATTATCGATGTCGCCAAAGAGGCATTCTGTCAACAAGGCTTTGAAAACACCTCCATGTCAGAAATTGCCAACCGGGTCGGAGGTTCCAAGGCAACGCTGTATAACTATTTCAGCTCCAAGGAAGAGATTTTCACCGCAGTGATGGATTCAGCAGCAGCGGAACATTTTGTTGTTGGCTTTGATATTCTGCATGAAAACAAAGATATTGAGACAGTACTGACAGAGCTTGGTATCCACTATCTGAAAGCCATTCTGTCACCCGATATTCTGGCCATTCGCAACATGGCCTATAGTGAAGCTGATCGGTCTGATATTGGCCGCCATTTTTATGAAAAAGGCCCCAAGCGTGGTTGGCAACTAATTAGTCAATATCTGCAAAAACAACAGACTCAACACGTGTTACACCCATGCAATTCAGAAATTGCCGCCATGCATTTGAAAGCACTGTTTGAAGCAGAAATTGTTGAACCCTATGCACTTCGCGCCGTTACGGATGTTTCCGATCCCCAGCTGGAACAGATGGTAACGCGGGCTGTTCGTGTGTTTTTATGTGCTTATCAGATCTGAATAACAAACTTAGCCATGCCAACATAGCTTTCTTTCTCACGAGAACTAAAATTAAATAGCGGTACTGATAAAGGAGAATGTTCATGCAACTTACCCTGGCGAAAAAATGCACATTATCGCTGTTTATTGCCTTTCTGATTGCTTCAGGGCCGGTCTTCGCCGATAAGCCAGACTGGAACAATAACAAGAACATGGACAATCCACTGGACTGGCAAAAAAGAAAGAACAGACAGCATAATGATCGTTTTGAAATGGATCGTGAACGAGAACAGCGATCTGCCAATATTCATTTCAATAATCACCATCGCGATGTGATACGGCGATATTATGACGATAGTTTCCGTGCTGGCGCTTGTCCCCCCGGGTTAATGAAAAAACATAACGGTTGCCTGCCACCCGGGATCGCCAAGAGATGGCATATTGGACGTCCACTGCCCCGCGATGTGGAGTACTACGATTTACCACCCCAAATTGTCATCAGTTTGGGCACACCACCCGCAGGTTATAAGTATGTCCGCGTCGCCAGTGATATATTGATGATTGCTGTTGGTAGTGGTTTGGTTGTCGACGCCATTCAAGATCTCAGTCGATAATGCTGAACTTTGTTAAAAAGCCTGCAATGCAGGCTTTTTTATTTGCCCGATTTTATCGTTAATGTCGCACCAGCCGATGCCAATACAATCGCGGCCAATGCACTCCACTGTAACCAGGTTAAATGCTCACCCAGAATGACCATTCCTGAAAGCGCGCCCACCGCTGGTTCAAGGCTCATTAATGTACCAAAGGTACGTGAAGGAATTCGGGTTAGCGCCATCATTTCCAACGAGAATGGTAACGCGGTTGATAAAACCCCAACTCCCAATGCGAGCGGTAACACATCCAGCGAAAACATGGTCGAGCTATTTTGCCAAAAACCGATGGGAGCAAAACAGACGGTGGCAATGCTCACCCCTAATGCAACAGAGGTTGGCCCATTTTTCATTCCCGACTTTTTACCAAAAATAATATACAACGCCCAACAGCCACCTGCGGCCAGGGCATAGAGTGCACCACCAATATCAATATTGGAGATTGTATGCCCGATCGGCAGCAGCAACATCAATCCACCGATAGCCAGCAAAATCCAGAGAAAATCAATCGCACGGCGGGATGAAAAAATAGCGACGGCCAACGGTCCAGTGAATTCAAAAGCCACCGCAACACCTAACGGTAACGTTAAGATCGATTGGTAAAATAAGAAGTTCATACCGCCCAGCACAATGCCGTAAATCAGTAGCGGTGCCAGATTTCCAGGCGTTAATCGGGAACGCCATGGTTTAAAAAATAACGTGAGTGCGATGGCTCCGACCAATAATCGTAACGATGTGGCGCCCGAAGCCCCCACCAATGGAAATAATTTTTTTGCCAGAGATGCGCCACTCTGCACAGAAATCATCGCGATAACGATGAGCAAAACCGGCACAAAACGACCAGAAAGACGGCCGGAAACCTGGGACATCAGATAACCCTTTCATAACAACCAAGAACATAAAGAGGGCTATTTGACACTAAAAAATAAGGCCCGCATAGAGCGGGCCTCCATAATTTCTTTGCAATAAAGAAATTTATGCTGGATTTGAATTACTTCAGACTATCTTGTACGCGCTGATGCAGTTCTTGCACCGAACTCACACTCGCAGTTTCATCAATCGCCATACCTAAACAAGATGCGAAGCCTGCATTCAGTGTCGTGGTATAGGCCACTTTATGTTGCAGTGCGCCGCGACGCAGTTGTTTAGAATCAGCAATCGCCACACGGCCTTCTACAGTATTCACGATGAAGGTGTATTCGCCATTCTTGATGCGATCCAGAATATGCGGACGACCTTCCGATACTTTGTTCACCTTACGGTTCGCAATACCGGCCGCTGTCAGTGCAGCAGAAGTTCCTGCGGTTGCATCCAGTTCAAAACCAGCCTTGATCAGTTGAGCAGCCAGATCTGCAACACGCGCCTTATCGCCAGGACGAACAGACAACAGTGCACGACCAGATTTTGGAATACCCTTCCCTGTTCCCAACTGTGCTTTGGCATAAGCTTCGGCGAAGGTTGCACCCACACCCATGACTTCACCGGTAGAGCGCATTTCAGGGCCAAGCAGCGGGTCAACGCCCGGGAACTTGTTGAACGGCAGCACTACTTCTTTCACCGAGAAGTATGGAGGAATGATTTCGCTGATGAAGCCTTGCTGAGTCAGTGACTGACCCGCCATGACACGCGCAGCAATCTTCGCCAGTGGCGCACCAGTCGCTTTCGATACGAACGGTACAGTACGGGCCGCACGCGGGTTCACTTCAATCAGATAAACCACACCGTCCTTCACCGCGAACTGAACGTTCATCAGACCGATTACTTTCAGTTCCATCGCCAGCTTGCGAACCTGCTCGCGGATCTCGGCCAGTACATCAGCCTGCAGAGAATAAGGTGGCAATGAACAGCCTGAGTCACCAGAATGGATACCACATTGTTCAATGTGTTCCATTACACCGCCGATCACCACGATGTCGCCATCGCAGATCGCATCAACGTCCAGTTCGGTAGCGTCATCCAGGAAGTGATCCAGCAATACTGGAGATTCGTTAGACACGCTCACTGCTTCATTGAAGTAACGACGCAAGTCGATTTCGTCAGAAACGATCTCCATCGCACGACCGCCCAATACATAAGATGGACGAACCACTAACGGATAACCGATCTCTTTCGCTTTCTCTACCGCTTGTTCCAGTGCCGTTACAGTCGCATTCTGTGGCTGTTTCAGACCCAGACGCTCAACCGCCTGCTGGAAACGCTCACGGTCTTCAGCACGGTCGATAGAATCTGGGCTGGTACCAATGATTGGTACGCCTGCGGCTTCCAGTGCTCGAGACAGTTTCAGCGGGGTCTGACCACCGTACTGCACGATCACACCTTTTGGCTGCTCAACACGCACGATTTCCAGTACGTCTTCCAGTGTTACAGGTTCGAAATACAGACGATCTGAGGTGTCGTAGTCGGTAGAAACGGTTTCTGGGTTACAGTTAACCATGATGGTTTCGTAACCGTCTTCGCGCAGTGCCAGTGCCGCATGCACACAGCAGTAGTCGAACTCGATACCCTGACCGATACGGTTCGGGCCACCACCTAGAACGATGATCTTGTCTTTATTGGTCGGTGCGGCTTCGCACTCTTCTTCATAAGTAGAGTACATGTAAGCTGTGTTGGTCGCGAATTCAGCCGCACAGGTATCCACACGTTTGTAAACTGGCAGAATCTTGTATTGATAACGCAGTTCACGCACCTGAGCTTCTTTCACGTTCAGCAGTTTAGCCAGACGTGCATCTGCAAAACCTTTGCGCTTCAGCTTACGCATGAAGTCAGCATCGATACCTGACAGACCTTTCGCCGCCACTTCATTTTCCAGATTCAACAGCTCTTCAATCTGGATCAGGAACCAAGGGTCGATCTTGGTATCATTGAATATTTCTTCCAATGACATGCCTGAACGGAACGCATCAGCCACATACCACAGACGGTCCGCACCCGGATTTTGCAGTTCATGACGGATGGTCGCTTTCACATCATCCGTATTTTCATCAACAATCGGGTCAAAACCGGTTCTGCCGATTTCCAGACCACGCATCGCTTTCTGCAGGGATTCCTGGAAGGTACGACCAATCGCCATGACTTCGCCGACCGATTTCATCTGTGTGGTCAGACGGTCATTGGCACCCGCAAATTTCTCGAAGTTGAAACGCGGAACTTTAGTGACCACGTAGTCGATAGATGGCTCGAAAGACGCTGGCGTTTTACCACCAGTAATGTCGTTCATCAGTTCATCCAGTGTGTAACCAATCGCCAGCTTGGCGGCTACTTTTGCAATGGGGAAACCGGTCGCTTTAGAAGCCAGCGCAGAAGAACGGGATACACGCGGGTTCATTTCGATGATAACCATACGGCCATCATCCGGGTTGATACCGAACTGGACGTTTGATCCACCGGTTTCAACGCCGATTTCACGCAGCACCGCCATCGAGGCGTTACGCATCAGCTGATATTCTTTATCAGTCAGCGTTTGTGCAGGCGCTACAGTGATTGAGTCACCAGTGTGAACCCCCATAGGGTCGAAGTTTTCGATGGAACAGACGATGATGCAGTTATCGTTACGATCACGCACCACTTCCATTTCATACTCTTTCCACCCGATCAGCGATTCGTCGATCAGCAGCTCTTTGGTTGGCGACAGATCCAGACCACGCTCACAGATCTCGACGAACTCTTCCGGGTTGTAAGCGATACCGCCACCTGAACCACCCATGGTGAATGATGGACGGATGATACATGGGAAACCCACTTTCTTCTGAACGTCCCACGCCTCTTCCATATTGTGCGCGATACCGGCACGAGGACATTCCAGACCAATGGAACGCATCGCCACATCGAAACGGTGACGATCTTCTGCTTTATCAATCGCGTCGGCAGTTGCGCCGATCATCTCCACGCCGAATTCAGCCAGAACGCCGTGGCGCTCCAGATCCAGCGCACAGTTCAGTGCCGTCTGACCACCCATGGTTGGCAACACTGCGTCAGGGCGTTCTTTTTCAATAATTTTACGCACAACTTCCCAGGTGATTGGCTCGATGTAAGTTGCATCAGCCATTTCTGGATCAGTCATGATGGTTGCCGGGTTGGAGTTTACCAGGATAACGCGGTAACCCTCTTCACGCAGCGCTTTACAAGCTTGTGCACCGGAATAGTCGAATTCACAAGCCTGACCGATCACAATCGGGCCTGCGCCCAGGATCAGAATACTTTTTAAGTCCGTACGTTTTGGCATGTCTCTTACCTATTCCTGTTATGCGCGGTATTGTTTGATCAAATCGATGAAATGGTCGAACAGCGGAGCTGCATCGTGCGGGCCCGGACTCGCTTCAGGGTGTCCCTGGAAGCTGAATGCTGGTTTGTCAGTACGATGGATTCCCTGCAGAGAACCGTCAAACAGTGATTTGTGCGTCGCACGCAGGTTAGCAGGCAGGCTGGTATCATCTGCAGCAAAACCGTGGTTCTGGCTGGTGATCATGACCACATTACGATCCAGATCTTTAACCGGGTGGTTACCACCATGGTGACCAAATTTCATTTTGATGGTTTTCGCACCCGATGCCAGAGCCAGCAACTGATGACCCAAACAGATACCAAATACAGGAAGGTCGGTTTCCAGGAATGATTTGATTGCACTGATGGCGTAATCACATGGTTCTGGATCACCAGGGCCATTTGACAGGAACACACCATCTGGATTCATGGCAAATACGGTTTCAGCTGGAGTTTGCGCCGGAACCACTGTCACTCGGCAACCACGATCCACCAGCATACGAAGAATATTGCGTTTTACGCCAAAATCGTAGGCCACAACGTGATATTTGTATTCAGCTGGTTTGGTGTGACCTTCACCCAGTTTCCATGAACCTTCGGTCCATTCGTAAGCTTCGGTGCACGACACTACTTTCGCCAGATCCATACCTTTCAGGCCTGGGAACGCTTTGGCTTCTGCCAGTGCTTTTGCTTCGTCCAGATTGCTGCCAGTCATAATGCAGCCGGCCTGAGCACCCTTTTCACGCAGAATACGAGTCAGTTTGCGGGTATCGATTTCAGCAATCCCAACCACATTGTGCTTCTTCAGATACTCAGACAGTGTTTCCTGAGAACGGAAGTTAGAAGCCACTAATGGCAGATCACGAATGATGAGGCCTTGAGCATGAATATTGGGAGATTCTTCGTCTTCGGAATTGGTACCGGTGTTACCAATGTGGGGATAAGTCAGTGTTACTATTTGGCGGCAATATGAAGGATCAGTGAGAATTTCCTGGTATCCCGTCATCGAAGTATTGAAAACAACTTCCCCGACCGAACAGCCTTCGGCACCAATCGACACACCCTTAAATACCGTCCCATCTTCCAACACTAACAGGGCAGAATGAGTCAAGACGACCTCCAAGTCATTAAATTTATGCTTGTACCCCCAGCAGTCTATTTCCTGCGCACTGAAGGGGTGATTTTATTGCCTGAAGTCTGTTGTTTAGCTAAAAACACTATTTTGCAAACTAACTTCGGGCAAATTGGCGGCATTCTACCTGAAATAACTAAGGAAGCCAACAGCAAGAAAATACAATGTGAAAAAACATGCAATGATTAAGCATAAAACTTCACAAAAAATAAGAAATGAACATTTCAGATGAAAAACACTATAAAAAAAAGGTGTTATAGCTCAATTTTAACTAAAAACACCCATAAATACATAAATAGACAATATCACCTGATATTTAGGTGATAATTTGAATTTTAATATATAAAAATAAGACAAAATAAAACCGCCATTGGCGGTTTTATTTTAGATTTAATACGTCTTGCATATCAAAAAGACCCTTAGACTGATCTTTTAACCAATTAGCCGCCCTTACGGCGCCATTTGCAAACGTCAATCGACTTGAAGCCTTGTGTGTGATCTCAACTCGCTCGCCAATATCGGCAAACATTACGGTGTGTTCACCCACTAAATCGCCAGCGCGAATGGTCGCAAAACCAATGGTGTTACGATCACGTTCACCAGTAATGCCTTCCCGGCCATAGACAGCACATTGCTTCAAATCACGACCTAGTGTTTTCGCAACCACTTCGCCCATGCTGAGAGCCGTACCCGATGGCGCATCGACTTTATGGCGGTGATGACCTTCAATGATTTCGATATCGGTATAATCACCCATGACTTTGGCCGCTTGCTCCAGCAACTTAAAGACCAGATTCACACCAATACTAAAATTAGACGCAAACACGATACCAATCTTAGTCGCTGCATCAGCAATGGCCGCTTTACCGGCATCATCAAACCCTGTTGTACCAATAACCATTTTCTTATCGTTGGCTACTGCAAAGGCCAGATTCTTCAGCGTGACTTCTGGACGTGTAAAATCAATGATGACATCAAAGTCATCTTTAACTTTCTCCAAGTCATCAGTAATGCGCACATTCATCGGGCCCATGCCATTCAGGTCGCCAATATCTAAACCAATGACGGTTGAGCCCGAACGCTCCAATGCTGCTCCCAGCATTACCTGTTCATTAGCACGGATGGCTTCCAGCAAAGTTTTCCCCATGCGGCCCTGACAGCCCATCAGAGCAATACGAATCGGAACGCTCATCTTCTTCCTCATTCAGATTTTTTCTATAAAAAAGGCCAGAAATCTGGCCTCTTCGCGGCTTACGCCAATACGTTCAATAATTCTACTTCAAATACCAGCGTTGAGAACGGCGGAATTGAACCAGCACCACGCTCACCGTAGGCCAGATTGTGCGGAATGAACAATTTCCACTTCGCGCCTTCGGACATCAGTTGCAGTGCTTCAACCCAGCCAGCAATCACGCCACCAACAGGGAACTCTGCTGGCTGACCACGTTGAACTGAACTGTCGAATACCTTGCCATCAGTGAAAGTACCATGGTAATGCACGCGAACTTTGTCTGATGCTGCAGGCTGTTTACCTGAGCCTGGAACCAGCACTTCATATTGCAGACCTGATTCAGTCACTTTGACTTCAGAGCGTTTTGCATTCTCAACCAAGAATTCAGCACCCGCTGCTTTCATGATGTCAGCACGAGCTGCTTCTTCAGCTGCCATTTTTTCATTCAGGATGCGGAATGCTTCACCAATTTGTTCATGAGAAACAGCAAAAGGTGCGTTGTTGATTGCATCTTCAATACCTTGCTGCACAGCAGACAGATCGAAACCGTCAAAAGACTGCTCAGTTAACTGCTGACCGATCTGACGACCAATACCGTAACAAGCTTGCTGTTCGGTTGTTTGAAACTTAGACATAAACACTCCGCGATTATTACAAAGGCTGCATGTTAACAGACCTGCAACGGTTTCAGAACCCTATCCCATACATTGAGGATGAACACCGTTCGTCTTGGCTTGCTGATAAGCCGGTTCAACTTGAGGAACTAAAGACTGTAACTTGTTGATACGGGTCTGATCCGACGGATGTGTCGATAAGATTTCCAACGGTTGCTTACCTGTGCTGGCTGCAGCCATGTTGTACCAAAGACTAACCGCTTCTTGTGGATTAAACCCAGCCAGAGCCATGAGCTGTAGCCCTAAGACATCCGCCTCCGTTTCCTGAGCACGACTGTAGGGCATTAAAACGCCATACTGTACTCCCAAGCCCAGAGCCGCCATTGCCGGAGCCTTGGTACTGCTGTTTTGCAGCAACTGATCTGCCGCCGCCATTCCCATGTCAGCAAGCTGACTCTGAGACAACCGTTCGTTTGAGTGCTGAGCTAATACATGTGAAACTTCATGACCAATAACTGCTGCCAGTTCATCCTGATTTTTGGCCACTTTTAACAATCCGGTATAAACACCGATGCGCCCACCCGGTAAAGCAAACGCATTCACCTCAGGCGAATCAAAAACCACCACTTCCCACTGTCCGGGATTCATCGCCGCATACTGCTCAGGAATAGCACGGGTGATGGCTTGCGCCACACACTGAACATAATGATTTTGTTTCGGATTGGTGGAGATTTTTTCTTTTTGCTTTATCTGTTGAAAAGAGGTCAACCCCATTTGGGCTACATCATTATTTCCCATTAATAACAATTGCTTCCGCCCGGTTGGTGAAACCGAACACGCAGTCAACACACACAAAGCAACCACTGATAACCATCTTTTTTTCATATAAGCCCCGAACATACGCAGCATGAGTAAAAACGTGTAAATCTTAGAGCATCGGCGCTATAACACAACACCCCTCCTGCTGTGCCATTCAAAGATCGTTACACGCGAACCGAACTGTCACCAAAACGTCAACTGAGCGACACAGAAACTTCACTGCATCTGGAAACAATGAGGTAGTCCGGATTAAATGGAGTTTGCCAGATGTTTACTGTCGACGAGCTACTCTCGACCCATATTTCTAAGCCCGTACCCCGGTGGTACAAGCCTTTTCTACGTTATCTGCTGTGTGAGAAAGAGTTTCAGCAATTTGGCAAACTCTATCCGAATTTACACGGGCTGGATTTTATTGAACAAGCATTGCGCTATTTGTCTTTTGCCTGTGATGTCTGTGAGGATGAGCTGGAGCATATTCCCGCACAAGGACCCGTTGTGATTGTTGCCAATCACCCTATCGGTTCTCTCGACGGACTGGCACTACTACAAATTATTTCTCGGGTCCGCAGCGACGTCAAAATCATTGCCAATCAGTTGCTCAATCAGATTAAGCCATTGGAAAATCTGTTGTTGCCCGTAGATAACATGAACGGGAATACGCAACGTCAGCAAATTTCCGCTATTCATGAACATCTTGGCAAAGGCGGTGCCTTGATCGTATTTCCGGCTGGCGAAGTTTCTCGATTACATTTGCACGGAGTTCACGACGGCAGTTGGAACCATGGCTTCTTACGATTAGCCAGCCAGCACAGAGCGCCGATTGTACCGATCCATATCACGGGTCATAACTCATGGCTGTTTTATGGTTCTTCACTTTTATTTAAGCCTCTTTCCACCTTATTGCTGGTACGTGAAATGTTGTACCAGCGCAAAGGGAACATCAAAATCAGAATCGGCGCCAAGATCCCATTTAATGAATGGTCCAAATTACCCGTCACTGGTAAAGCGCTCGCCAAACTCTTCCGCAAGCACCTCTATCGCTTAGGAAAAGGGAAAAAAGGGATCTTGACGACCGAGGCCCCGATTGCACTGGCAGAAGATCGGGTCAAACTGAAAAAAGCCGTAGAAAGTTGCAAGCCGTTAGGCGCAACCCCCGATGGCAAACAGATCTATCTCTATCGTCGGGAACAAGCGCCTTCCTCAGTGATCTTAAAAGAATTAGGCCGCTTACGGGAAATCGCGTTTCGTGCCGTCGGAGAAGGAACAGGCCAGCGCCGGGATCTCGATAGCTTTGATGATGATTACTATCATTTATTGTTGTGGGATCATAAAGAGCTGGAAATTGTGGGTGCATATCGCCTGATGCCTACGCGGGAACAACTGGCACGCAAAGGTCATTCCGGATTATATAGCTATGGTTTGTTTCATTATGACATCGCAATGAGTCATATTCTGGAACAAGGCATCGAACTGGGCCGCAGCTTTATTCAACCCCGTTACTGGGGTAAACGCAGTCTAGACTATCTGTGGCAAGGCATTGGTGCTTTCCTCGCGCAAAATCCACAATATCGCTATCTGTTTGGTCCGGTATCTATGTCAGCAAGTTTACCGGCTCCGGCTCGCGATCTGCTCGTTGCATTTTACAAACTGCACTTTAGCCCACGCTGGCCCCTCGCCCGCTCTCGCCAACCTTATACCACTGGTTCGCTTGATATAGCCAATCAGTTTATTGGGCAAGATTACCATCAGGATTTGGCCATCCTAAAATCGATGCTGGATAACTTGGGATGCGGCATTCCTACTTTATATAAGCAGTATTCTGAATTGTGTGAACCTGGAGGGGTACAGTTTCTGGACTTTGGCATAGATCCAGACTTCGGAAACTGCGTAGATGGATTAGTGTTGGTGGATGTGCATAAAATGAAACCGAATAAACGCCAGCGTTACATTAGCTGTCACCTTCCACAAGAAGAAACCACAACGGCCAGTGCTTAACAACCTTTTTACGATTGCTCAAATAAAACGCCCCACATGTGGGGCGTTTTATTATTCTCGTCACTGTGATCAGAGCTTATAACCCAGCTTTTGACGTAAGAAAGCACCAGAACCCAATAAGCCTGGCTGTTCATGAGTAATCAAAAAGACGGGAATAGGTTCCAGATAAGAATGGAAACGCCCCTTATCTTCAAACGCCACACGGAAACCAGAGGCTTTAAAGAAGTCGAGGAAACGCGGCACGATACCACCCGCGATATATACCCCGCCAAAAGTGCCCAAATTCAGAGCCAGATTACCGCCAAAGCGCCCCATCAACACACAGAACAGGCTCAATGCACGACGGCAATCAGTATCTTCATCGGCCAAAGCACGTGCGGTAACATCTTTCGGCTGTAAGTTTTCTGGTACACGTTCATCCGCCATCACCAAACCACGGTAGATATTGACCAGCCCCGGCCCTGACAGTAAACGCTCTGCCGATACGTGACCTAATTCTTCACGTAACGCCTCTAGCACCATAACCTCTTCTGTGCTGTTTGGCGCAAAATCAACATGTCCACCTTCACCTGGCAAACTCATCCAGGCTTCACCCGTGTGTACCAGATGGGCAACCCCTAACCCGGTACCCGCACCGTATACCGCGATTGGTTTTCCTGCCTGCGCAGCCTCACCGCCGAACTGAATTTTGTTTTCCGCTTTCAAAGCCGGAATCGCCATTGAAATAGCGGTGAAGTCATTGATAATGGAAAGATGATCCAAGCCCAGATTCTGTTGCATTTCACTTTGAGAAAATGCCCAGGTGTGGTTCGTCATCGCAACCCAATCCCCCGTAATAGGGCAAGCAATCGCTATACATGCACTAGCAACTTTAGTGGCTGTTTCTTCCAAATAAACCCGAATTACAGCTTCAAGCGATGGGTAATCCGCACCAGAATAGTTTTTGATGTGCGATAAGCTACCATCTTGCAAACTACATAACGCCAGACGAGCATTTGTACCACCAACATCGCCCACCAGAACCTGTTCAGCCATTTATAGTCTCCCAAAAAAATCATCTAATTCAGAATACAGATAGACTTACACTAATTTACTTTCAATAACGAACAGTCTACCTATTGTCAGACTGAGAAAACGCCAGACAGATCACAGCATCCGTGTTTTGATCAACAAATGTAGTTTTTTTCCTACATTTTGCTGCCTCTGATTATTTATTCTGTTACCTTTAACATTAATAACAACTAACCAACATTCTTCGCTGCGAGCTGGATCACTAAGCATGAATACTCTGGAAAAAATCACTAAACACCTGGAACATTTCAGTAAATCAGAACGTAAAGTTGCTGAGGTCATTCTGAGTTCACCGCAGGTTGCGATTCACTCCAGCATTGCTGCACTGGCGAAAATGGCGGATGTCAGTGAGCCAACGGTCAATCGTTTTTGCCGCCGGTTAGACACCAAAGGGTTTCCGGATTTCAAATTGCATCTGGCACAAAGTCTGGCGAATGGTACCCCCTATGTAAATTTGCATGTGGAAGAAAATGATACGCCGGATGAATACACCGCCAAGATCTTTGAATCCACTATTGCCTGTCTGGAAGTCGCCAAAAACAGTTTAGATTCGACGGCTGTTAACCGTTGTGTCGACTTACTGACACAAGCCAAGAAGATTTCATTTTTTGGGCTGGGGGCATCGTCAGCGGTGGCGCATGATGCATTGAACAAATTCTTCCGTTTCAATATTCCCGTAGTTTGCTTTGATGACATCGTCATGATGCGTATGAGTTGTATTAACAGCAGCGATGGTGATGTGGTCGTTGTCATTTCTCACACGGGCAGAACCAAAGCCTTAGTCGAAATTGCAGCACTGGCTCGCCATAATGATGCAACTGTGATCGGTATTACCGCACAAGACTCACCTCTGGCAAAACAATGCAATCTGGTTCTTTCCATGGATGTACCTGAAGATACAGATGTTTATCTACCGATGGCATCCCGGATTGCACAACTTGCACTAATTGATGTTCTTGCGACTGGCTTCACACTTCGTCGTGGTGCTAAGTTCCGTGAAAATTTGAAGAAGGTCAAAGAAGGAATAAAAGATTCGCGTTTTGAATCACTGCATCAGTGAAATCGTTTACCTTAACCGCATCACCTCTCCTGTTTGTATCAGAGTGCATCTTTGCGTATCATTGTGTATCACTGAATCGTCGCAAAAATGACACATCAGACCTGTAATGTTCCTACATCTTACATTCTCGCATGTTTATTGCAGGTCGCTTTCATATCGAATTCTGTTTTTGTTATTCACAGTTTATAACTAACTCATGGAGCTGAAGATGTTAAGAAGAACGAAAATTGTGACCACCCTAGGTCCGGCCACTGATCGTGAAGGCGTGCTGGAAGGGATCCTCCAGGCCGGTGCCAACATGGTTCGTATGAACTTTTCCCATGGCACCGCCGAAGATCATATTGCCCGCGCCAAAGAAATCCGCGAACTGGCCGCCCGTCTTGGCAAATCCGTGGCCATCCTCGGTGATTTGCAGGGCCCCAAAATTCGTGTCTCTACCTTTAAAGACAACAAGATCCAACTGAAAGTCGGTGATAAATTCCTGTTAGATGCCGAATTGGGCAAAGGCGAAGGCACGCAGGAACAAGTCGGGATCGATTATAAAAAACTGCCGGAAGATGTGGTCACGGGCGACATTCTGCTGCTCGACGACGGTCGTGTGCAGTTGAAAGTCGAAAGCGTAACGGGCAGTAAAATTTTCACCACTGTGACCGTCGGTGGCCCGTTGTCAAACAACAAAGGCATTAACAAGAAAGGCGGCGGCCTGTCTGCTCCGGCACTGACCGACAAAGACAAAGCCGATATCAAAACTGCTGCGCTGATGCAGGTTGATTATCTGGCCGTTTCCTTCCCGCGTAACGGCGCAGACCTGAATTACGCCCGTGAACTGGCGCGCGAAGCCGGTTGCAACGCCAAAATCGTCGCCAAAGTCGAACGCGCTGAAACGGTAGCCACCGATGAAGCCATGGAAGACATCATTCTGGCTTCGGATGTCGTGATGGTAGCGCGTGGTGATCTGGGTGTCGAAATCGGTGACTCTGAGCTGATGGGCGTACAGAAAAAACTGATCCGCACCGCACGTAAGCTGAACCGCGTTGTCATTACTGCCACCCAAATGATGGAATCGATGATCAAAGCACCGATGCCAACCCGTGCGGAAGTCATGGACGTAGCGAACGCCGTACTGGATGGTACCGATGCGGTGATGCTATCTGCTGAAACAGCAGCGGGTGACTTCCCGATTGAAACCGTGACTGCGATGGCCAGCGTCTGTCTGGGTGCGGAAAAACACCCGAGCGTCAACGTGTCCAATCACCGCATGACCTATACCTTCAACTCGATCGAAGAAACCGTCGCCATGAGCACCATGTATGCGGCTAACCACATGCAGGGTGTTAAAGGGATTGTCGCAATGACCGAATCAGGCACCACGCCACTGCTGATGTCACGTTTAAGCTCTGGGCTACCGATTTTTGCGTTGTCCCGCCACCAGCAAACCCTGAACTGGTGTTCGCTGTATCGTGGTGTCACACCGGTCTTTTTTGATGCCGATGAAACACAACCAGTCATTCAAAATTGCCGTGATGCACTGTCAGAGTTAAAAAACCGCGGTTATCTGAAATCCGGCGATTTGATCCTGATGACCTACGGTGACAAGATTGAAACCATTGGTGGCACCAATACCTGTAAGATGATGATCGTGGAATAACGATTATTCAGAAATCAAAAATGCCGACACAATGTCGGCATTTTTATTTAGTTCGGCCTCACGATCTGCTGATAGGTTGCTCTCGCTTGCTGTTGTGCCAGCATCCGCACGTTATCAATATCTGCCAGATGCTGATTAAGCAACTGATAGATAGGATCATCCTTTTGTGGTTGCAGCATGATCTCTATCGACCTTATTGCCTCGTGAAGCGGCATCGGTTTTCTGTAGGGTCGATCTTCCCGCAAGGCCGTTAATACATCTGCATAGGTCATGATCCGCGACTCCTCAGAAAGAGCACGGCGGTCGAGTCCAAATGAATAACCGGTACCATCCGCTCTCTCGTGATGATTACTTGCCCAATCGCAAATATCGCCCAGTACACCCAATTCGCTCAAAATTTCATGGGTGTAAAAAGCATGCGCCTTCATACGGTTAAATTCCTGAGGCGTCAGTTTTTCAGGTTTGTTTAAAATCTCACTCGGTACAGCAATCTTGCCAATATCATGCAAATATCCCGCAACTCGGAGTTGTCGACATTTCTCATCGGGAAAGTGTTTTAATCTGGCCAACGCATAAGCGACCGAAGCGACACCGGCAGAATGTGTCGCAGTAAAACGGCTTCTGAAATCAATAACATGCGAGAATGTTTGTGCTAGCGATTCCAGCATATCAATATCAACAGGGATGGGTAGCTCGTGCGCTAATGTCCGGTGAAGTACTGTTTCCATCGAGCAGCCGTCAATTCGTAACCAAAACGCATCGTTCGCAGAAGCTCTCAGAAAAACATCGACCAGATCAGGTTTAAAAACGGCTCCTGATAGCGTTTGAATTGTTTTTTTGACCTTTTCGACTTGATCCAAAACCCACAAATTAGGATCAATTAAAATTTCAATCCGATCTGCCAGATGTAATAAGAAACTTTCTTCCGGTACATTTTCACCATGAATTTTGCTTCCAGCCCCATTGTGCCAATGATGATGGTGGTAGCGGATCACGGGAACAATATCAGCGAAATAAGCAAAACTTTGCAGCATTCCTGCCCCTAATGCGGCATGAGCATGATCTTCTTTCACATCCATCCGAACCAGTTCGGCCTTATCAGAAGATGAAACTGCACCAATATCATGAAGTACTGCAGCAAGAATTAACCGTTTTTTTTGTTCCTCACTCCATCCGGCTTCCTCAGCAAGCGACTCAGCTAATGATGCAACTCTCAAGTGGTGCTGATGAACAAATGAACTGACCATATCGATGGAATGAGCCAATGAAATGATGATGTCTTGCAACTTAAATTCCTGACTCATGGCAATGCTCTCAAATTATTTTTAAATATACGTTGTCGATTTATTCTCCTCGTTAAGTCATGCCTATACAGACATAACTCAATTATAATCATAGCCCCATTTGGATAATTTTTTGTGGCAGCTCAAAATTTAAACACCAAAAAATCCGCAGTACTCCGGCATTGGAGATCACAATATTTTCTTAAGGACTCTGACTGAGCTATTCCGCAAAACCAACCTTGGCGACAATATCAGATGGTGAATATCGCTCTCTGTGCCACGTTGTTCAATTAAGCGCATCATTTCCTGAAAACCTAACCGGCCAATTTCTCTGATAGGCTGAGCAACACTGCTGATATTCATGACTTGAGCAATGAGGGTGTTATCAAACCCGACAACCAATACATCCTCAGGCACGCGATAGCCGCGCGCATGCAGCGTTTCAATTACCAGTTGTGCCGAAACATCATTAAAGACAAAAATTGCAGAAAATGGCAAAACGGAATGCTGATCAAGATAAGCATTAAATCGTGCTGATAATTCCGGTGCTGAAACATCGGGGGTATCGATGATGCGTTCCACCGGCAATAAAATACGCAATTCAGCCAGTTTGTTGCGAAATCCGGTAAATTTCTGTTCATTTTCGTCTGCCGGGCCAAGATAACCGATTTGCGTATGCCCCATGCTGGTCAGATGTTCCGCTACTTGCGCGCCACCCTCAGCATGATCAACTGCAACACTGGTCAATTCTGCATGTAACTGGGTCAATGAAACGACCGGGAAAGGTTGCTGATTCAGTGTCATGATATGTTCAGGTTTGTTCGAGCTTGGGACAATAAACAAACCATCTATTTTCTGTTGTTTGCAGATATTCAGCAGACCCAGTTCCCGCTGTATATCCCCTCGGGAGTTATAAACCAGCAGCGACCGGCCCATGTACTGAATTTCCTGCTCAACAATATCCAGTAATTCAGCAAAATACGGGTTGGACAACGTAGGCAAAATAATAGCAAATACCCCCTGCAGCTTAGGGGCAGCCTGACGACGTTTCAGCGGTTGTTTCGCATCAACATACCCCAGTTCTTTTACTATCGCCCGTACCCGTTCTGCCGTTTCTTCCGAAACCTTTCCTTTATTGTTCATCACGCGGGAAATGGTGGCGATAGATACCCCTGCTAGTTCTGCTACATCTCTTATCGTTGTCATAATCAATTTCAACCATTGCCATTTTTTTCAGATGGTACGTAATATGCCAAAGCAACATCACTGATTTCTATATTGTTCAGCATATTACGTATTGCACGATCACATTGTGGCCAGCAGTTGTTCTACACGCGCACGCTTTTGTTGCTGTAAAAGACTGACACCGGATTTAGTGTCAAACAAATGAATATGTTCCATGCTGAAACTGACCTGCATTGTTTTGCCTCGTGGGATAATATGCCTCCCATCGGTCACAACCACCACCTGATCTTCATCTGCATATTGCGTATACGCGAATGTGGTTCCGCCCAGCGCTTCGACGACATCCACCTTCACTGAAACACGGACATCGCCAGTGGTATCAACTTGCAAATGTTCAGGCCGAATTCCTAATAACAGCACATCACCGACGGTCACCGGACGATCAATCTGTACTTGAAACTCTTCCCCGCCCGTCAATTTCAGCCAGGCTTCGTTATTTTTAGTTTGCACCACCGTGGCATTAAGAAAATTCATGCGGGGCGAACCAATAAACCCCGCAACGAACTGATTATGGGGATTATGATAAAGAGCTAAGGGTGCACCGACCTGTTCAACCCGACCATCACGCAAGACCACTATTTTGTCAGCCATCGTCATGGCCTCGACCTGATCATGTGTCACATAGACCATGGTATTGCCCAGTTGTTCATGCAACTTGGCAATTTCCACTCGCATCTGAACACGTAATTCAGCATCTAAATTCGATAGTGGTTCATCAAACAAAAAGACTTTCGGGTTGCGGACAATCGTTCGCCCAATAGCAACCCGCTGACGCTGTCCACCTGACAGTTGCTTAGGTAAACGATCCAGAAGGTGATCTAATTTTAGAATGCGGGACGCTTCGCCAACCCGTTGTTCAATCTCTGTTTTACTTTTTTTCGCCAGCCGTAAACCAAAACTCATATTTTCGCGCACCGTCATATGCGGATAAAGAGCATAAGACTGGAACACCATGGCGATACCACGATCCGAGGGCAACACATCATTGACAATCTGATCATCAATAATCACCGCACCATCAGTAATCGTTTCTAGCCCTGCGATCATGCGCAGCAATGTGGATTTACCACAACCGGAAGGGCCAACAAACACAACAAATTCGCCGTGTTTAATATCCAGATCTACACCATGAATGGTCTGCACATCGCCAAATCGTTTAATTACCTTATTCAGTTTTAAATCAGCCATTTCAAGCTCCTTATGCCATCACATTGTGCAGTTCATGTCTGTGAAAATTGCGAATTGCCACCTCACCGGAAACGAGCACCGCAAGGCATTTTTGCACAGGCCCTTCCTTACTAAATACCAGATTTGTAATGGAATATTGTCCATCATCCAGCAATAACTCCGCGGATGAACGGTCCAATAACAAATCAATGTTCAAAGGTCTGTTATCCCCTAAAGCAATCGAAAAATCATGAGGAAAATGTTCATCATATTCCGCCACCCCGATTTGACCGAGACGCTGGCAACGCAGGGTCAGTCGCCCTTGCAACACAGTGAAAGTGAACGTGAGATCGCTGAATGGTTGTAAAAATAATGAACTGTTATCTGCCAACTCGAGTGAGAATTGCAGCCGGTTTGCTGCCGACCAGTCAAACACAAAGGCCATGCCAGACCGATCCAGCGCTTTATCCACTACCAATACCGGATTTCGACACCGTTCGTTTAACTCACGGATAAAAGCGTGACACAAACGTAATCCATCCGTTGTTTTTTTAAGAGACAACTCTTGCGGCATCGTCATGGCGGAACGCCAGCTTTGTGTCGGGATCTGATTGGCATAAGGCCAACAGCTCATCCAGCTGATTGCAATTCGCCGCCCATCGGCTGTCGGGATATCGGACCATGTCTGCGTGGCATAGAAATCACGCCCATAATCCAGCCACAGCACTGTTTCCGGAGGATTTTCCGGTATAAATTTCTCACCATCAAAATGGCCGATGAAATATTGTGTCCCAGATCCGCCGGCATACGCGCCCCGTTGTACACCAACAATCAGCACCCAACGAGTTTCCTGACTGTCGCGGATATTAATTTCAAATAGATCAGGGCATTCCCATGCACGCTCATCATGCGCGCCATAATTCTCACCAAAGAAAGAGCTGAACTGCCAACTTATTGCATCGGAAGAGCGATATATGGCGATTTGCTGACCGGTGGTTACCAGCATGATCCAGGCCTGACTCAGCTCATGCCAGAACACTTTAGGGTCACGGAAGTCTTCCAATCCAGGATTGGCAACTACTGGATTACCTGCATATTTTGTCCAATGGCGACCATTATCATGACTGTATGCTAACCCTTGGCTTTGATTAAACGGAGCGTTATCGCCTGTAATCGTATAGTAGGCCAACAGTCCCTCTGTTCCGGCAAAAAAACCCGAATGATTACTACGGTCAACGACAGCAGTACCCGAAAAGCAGACCCCCAGCTTGTCAGGTGCCAGCGCAATGGGCAGATGCGTCCATGACAATAAATCTGTGCTGACGGCATGCCCCCAGTGCATTGGGCCCCACACACTGTCAAACGGGTGAAATTGATAAAACAGATGATATTCACCGTCTTTATAAACCAGACCATTCGGGTCGTTCAGCCAACCATAAGGCGGCGTAAAATGAACCAGTGGGCGATAATATTTTTCCGCTAACATAACAACTCCTGTTAAAGACTTAACCTTTCACCGCACTGCCCGTGATGCTCTGGACGAAATGCCGCTGGATGAATAAGAAGAAAATGATGACAGGGACAGCCATTGAGACAGCAAACGCCATGATGTTGCCCCAATACGCCTGGTTACTGCCGAAATAAGCAGACATAGCCACCGAAAGAGGGCGATATTCCGGTCCTCGGGTCACCATGACCGGCCAGAGGTAGCTATTCCAGAATTCCAGAAATTGCAAAATAGCGACGGTGGCAATCACCGGTTTAGAGATAGGCAAACCGATATACAGGTAGGTTTTGAACAGATTGACACCGTCTACCTTGGCAGCATCGATCAAATCTTTGGGGATCTTGGTAAAAAACTGATAGAACAAAAACAGTGCCATTGCATTACCAATAAACGGCAGAATTTGTACTTCATAGCTGTCGATGATGCCCATCTTGCTCACCATCAAAAGTTGTGGCAGAGCCAGACTTTCACCCGGAATAGCAAGTAAGGCGACGACCCCACCAATCACGATTTTGCGATATCGACCTTCGCCCCATGCCAGCGCGAAAGCGGCCGAGGAATTGACAACAATCGATAAAAATACCGTCGTAAACACAATAAACAGCGTATTGAACAGATATCGGGCAAAGGGTTGATTCGGATCGCCCCAAATCTGACGGTAGTTTTCCAGCGATAGGACATGAGGAATAAATGCCTTGATCGTCCCCATTGAGATCATGATTTGTTCTTCATCAGGATTAAGACTGATAGTAACCATCATCATCAAGGGTGCCATCACACAAACGGCAAGCAATAAAGCACACCAGATGCGTATATTTTTCAGCGTCGCCAGAAATTGCATTATCGGCATTCCTTTGCGTTCAGTTGTATCGTCAATGACAGATACCAATTGGACTGAATCAGACTTCATAGTGACCTCTATTCATTTTTCATCAGAAAACGTTGCAGCAAGGCAATAGCCGTTACAGTGAGGAAAAAAGTGACCGATACAGCAGAGGCATACCCAATTTTTTGTGCCACAAACCCGTTTTCATACATGTAATGAATAATGGTATTGGTTGCGCCATTCGGGCCCCCATGGGTAAGGATATTGACCTGCGTGAACAGCTTTAACGCACCGATGGTGGTGACAATGATGACGAAAATATTGGTATTACGCAGACAGGGCAGCGTCACATGCAAGAATTGTTGGAACGGTTTTGCACCATCAAGTTCTGCCGCTTCATAAAGATCCTTGGGTATCTCCTGCAGCCCTGCCAGATAGATCAGCATCTGGAAAGGGAAAGTGGCCCAGGCAGACAGCAACACAATGGCTGGCATGGCCATATCCACATTACCCAGCCAGTCGATATAGTGCGATGTGGAAAATAATAACTGGTAGAGGTGATTAAACAGTCCATCCGGTATTTTGTATAACACGGCCCAGATCGCGACAATCACGGTGATCGGTGTCAGTAATGGCAATAGAGCTATGCTACGAAATAGCGAACGAAATGGCAGTCTGCTGTTTAATAGCAATGCAGAGCCCAGCGAGATAGCAAGCTGGAACGGTGTCACCAGCAGTGCAAAATAAAACGTATTTTTTACCGCCTGCCAAAAAGCGGGATCCGTAAAAAGCTTCTCATAATTACGCCATCCAACCCATGCGGTGGCAATTGGACGGGCAATCAGTTTTTCATTCGTGAAAGATAAATAGCCTGACATGAAAAATGGCACAACCACGAAGAGCATTAACAGCAACATGGCGGGCATCAGCATGACCAATTCAGGCATCAGTTTCTTCAACTGGCGCATAATAACTCCTGCATAACCTGATTAAGCGAATGAGAAAAGGAGGTCTGCGCCTGCCAAGACAGGCGCGACGTTGGCTTACTGATTACTTATCAAACGGAGGGTAACCACTGTTATCTTCGATATCTTCATCAATGGTTTTTGCCGCTTTCTGCAATTCATCCTTCACATCCGATCCTTGCAGAATATGCTGTACCGCTTTTCCAAATGCGCTGGAAATCACCGGATAGGCAGGGTGAACCGGACGCACAACCGCTGCAGTCTGGGCTTGTTCTACAAATAACGCCCCCTCTCCACCCGGACGATAAATCTCTGACAATGCGACCGACGATTTACGCGCTGGAATATAGCCCGTGATATCGGCGTACTTGGCGACTTGTTCGGTTGAGAGGGCAAAATTCAGGAATTTTGAAACCTCCGCCGTATGTTTTGTTTTTGCAGGCACAGCCCAACCCCAACCACCGTTTGGCGACACCGATTTTCCCGCAAGTTTAGGGGCAGGAATCAACACCAGATCATGACCTAACCCCGTTTTATGAGCCCGCCACATCCAGTTGCCAACCCAAGCCAATGCTGCCGTTTTATCGCCATAAAAACGGTTATCCCCTGCCGTAGCGGGTACTATCCATCCATTTTTTGACCAGGTCTGAAGTTCAGTCAGTGCAGCAATAGCCGGTGGGGAATCAAGCGTGCCTTCTGCTTTCCATGTTTTACGATCAATCAGATCCGCACCGCGAGACTGAATAAATGGGGCAAATCCATAAGTAAACCATTCACCGTCATAATTCAGTTTCATATCAAGTGGCCACTGCACACCTTTGACTTTGGCCAGTTTTGCCAGGGCATCCGCGAATTCTTTGTCGTCCCACGCATCTTTAATGCTGGTTGGAATACGGACACCTGCTTCTTGTAAATATTTTTTATTACCCCACAACAACACGGAGGAGTCATAAGGACTGAGCATATAAATTTTTTTATCAGGACCGTATATGCCTTGTTCTTTTACCGAAGGGAGTAAATCCGCCACAATCGATTTGTCCACCAAGCCATCTAGCGGCTGTAGCATTTTCGTCCAAACATAGTTGGCCATGTTTGGACCATCCACCATGATCACATCCGGCAAATCACCAGACAGTGCTGCCGCTTGAATTGCATTGTTGTAACCGGGAATAGGAACAACATTGACGGTTAAATTCTGATCTTTGTATTTGGCATTAAAGTTTTTTTCCAGTTGCTGGAAAAACGGTTTTTCAGAATCACCATCGATAACCCATGCTTTCAGTTCCAGTGCATAACTTGTTTGTGCTGCAAACACACTGGCAACACACAATCCAAGTAAGGATTTTTTCATGCTATTCCCTTCCCTTTGCTGACAATAATCCGATCACCATTGGTGACCACAAAATAGAGTGTCAATGGTGATTGTTTACTCAACACCAAAGAAACAAAACTCAAAATAAATGTAACAACAAGACACTTATTGAGCTGGCAGCAATATACGAGGGCGCAACGGCAAAAATAACGATCAAAATCACATAAAATGGTTAACAAAGCCAAAAAAACAAATAAAACACAAGGGTAACGCAAAAAATTTGTTACCCAGATATCCGCGACATCGACAGAAAATAAAACCACCTCGTCGATATTCCCAATGAAAATGAACACATGACATTTCGGTATCATGAACCATCCGTCAGATAACTGAGTTCCAGACTGACCAGTGCTGCCGCAAGCACATTCAAGAATCAGATGACGGGTGAAAAATTTGCGGGCTCCGGCAGAAATAAAACATGCTTCGATAATTCATTACTCTTTGTCTGTTTTTTTAACTTATATTTCAGCATTGGCATTTTCCTATAAAACAGATGTAACAAAATTTCGTTACATTGCATTTCACAATGGAGTTAATTGAGATGGCAAGAGTATGGGTTACTGGTGATGCGGTGGTTGACTTGATCCCGAATGGCGAAACCAATTATCTGAAATGTCCGGGTGGCGCACCTGCCAATGTGGCGGTGGCTATTTCAAGACTCGGAGGCAACAGTGCGTTTTTTGGCCGCGTAGGTCAGGATCCGCTGGGCCGCTTCATGAAACAAGTGCTCAAAGATGAAGGGGTTGATACCCAATACATGCTGTTGGATGAAGTACACCGGACATCCACCGTGATTGTCGATCTGGATGCCCAAGGAGAACGCAGTTTTACTTTTATGGTAAAACCAAGTGCAGATCAGTTCCTGCAACCTGCGGATGTTCCTGTTTTTCAAAAAGGTGAATGGCTGCATGTCTGCTCTATCGCGCTGGCCAATGAACCTTCGCGTTCAACTACCCTCGCCGCCATGAAAGCGATCAAAGCCGCGGGAGGATATGTCTCTTTTGATCCCAATTTACGTGAAGAGGTCTGGTCGAATCCGACTGATCTAAAGCCTGTGGTGCTGCAAGCTGTCGCTCTCGCTGATGTAGTTAAATTTTCAGACGATGAATTGCTCTTTCTGACTGAACAAGCCGACTTGCAGGCTGCATTGGATTGGTTACAAAAACAGTATCAACTCCCTCTGGTTATCATCACGCAGGGTAAAAAAGGTGCGTTAGTGGTTCACAATCACGAACAGCAATTTGTCAAAGGGAAACCTGTTGATCCGGTTGATACCACGGGTGCTGGTGATGCATTTGTTGGTGGTTTGCTGGCCGGTCTGGTGGTTTGTGATAACTGGCATGACAATGAACAGTTGCTGAATATTATTCGTCAGGCCAATGCCTGCGGAGCATTAGCAACCACTGCCAAAGGCGCAATGACTGCCTTACCAACCAAAAAACAATTACAGCATTATCTTGCAGAGCCTGCCGTACAATAACGACACAAGCCTGGATTGCGTTACAAACCGATCCAGGCTGTTCTATCTGATTGAAGACATCATAAAAAATAGAAACTGAGTGAATATAAATTAACTCACTCAGTGAATATATTCGGCAAATTAATTCACTGAATATATTCGGCAAATATCCTTAACGAAAAAAAAGAGACTTACATCGAAGTCTCTTTTTTAAAACACTTTTATAAAACAGTTATTTACGGCCCAATAAGGCTGCGCAAATAAAGAATTTTGCAATGCCGTTATGATCTTTTTTTATTCTAGCAATCACGCGATCCTTTTCAACCAACTCCCAATCTTCACTACGTGAACGGGGAGATTTAATGCCCGAACACATAAGGTATTCGATAAAAAGATGCGCATTTTTTATTTCAGTTAAATGAAAATCCATACCCGTTGAACTCCGTATCATAAGTGGAAAAACAATGAATGCACCCTCTAGAGCCCGTCAATCACCCCTAAAGATTGCTAGCACTCTCGAGTTAAAACCTATTTTTCTAGGTGGTGAAATGAGTTTACACAGCCCGCGCTTTTATCTGAAAGAGATATCTTTCGATTCGGTATGTCTGTCACAAATATAAACTTAAGTGAACAGTATCAAATTTTATTAAAACAAACACCATTTTAAATGCAAATTAAATATATCAATAAGAGGTGTTCAAAAACAAAACAACAGAAAGCGGTTTCATTAACATACAATATTTCTGCATGTCTAATAATTTAAAATTTCATTAATTTCCCTAAAAAGGCATAACCACATATAAATCAACATCAATTAACAGATCGATACTAAAAATAAGCAAATGATTCGGTTTATTGCCTTTGAAATAGCAGAGTCCACTTGCCCACTATTTTTAATTCAACACAAGTCATACGGACATTCTCATAATTTATCTTGATATCAATATATTTTCGGAAATAGAAATAAATCAGTGACAAATCAGAGCCGCCACTCGTTTTGATTGGCCGAGCATTGTTCGACAATGTAGGCTGAGTTCCTGCAGCAAACTAAAGCGACACTATAATCAACGTAGAAAGGATGTCATCCAGAAGGCACGTAATGGGTACTGAGGTTATCAGTGACATATTGTCCTACTTCTGCACACTTGTGGCTGACGGCTATTGGATTGTGTTTCTCATTGCATTCTTAGACACCACATTTTGGATTAGCCGCCTGATACCAGGCTCAACCATCATGGTTATATCGGGCGTGCTCTGTCAATCAGGTCACGTCGATGCCTTACCGCTGCTTGTTTTTGCTATCGCAGGGGCCTTGCTCGGAGATAACTGCAACTATTATTTCGGACTAAAATACGGTTTTAGCCGTTTGAACTCAAAATTCAGGCTTTGGCACAATGATGAGATAAAAAACCAAGGTCATGCTTTCACACAATTTGGTGTGTTGAATATCTGTTTTGAGCGATTTATACACCGGAGAAAAGAATTGATGCCACTCATGGCTGGCCATCTCAAGATAAGCAAGGATGCTTTTTTTATCTGTGATTTATTGGGTGTGACAGGATGGGCTCTGACTTATCTATTTTTAGGCTATTTTCTATCACGATATCTGAATGTAGCAACTTTATGGTCATCACAAGCGGGGTTACTGCTCAGTGGTATTATAATGTTTTTGCTATGCCTTTTGTTTTTAAAATGGCTAACCATCAAAACCGGGAAAAAAATCATTTTCTTTCTTAACACCATGTTTCAAGTCATTACACACTTTCTCTTAAACAACAAATATATTTTTTATTGGAATGATAACTATCCAAAATTAACTATATTTGTAAATGCGAGAATGGACAGTAAAACCTTCGCCGGAAGGCCATTAACAATAATCCTATTTGCTTTATTCTATGTAGTAGCACTCTTCGCTGGAATTATAGAAGATTTCATCACGTCTGATTCGATTGTTACTTTTGACATTAAAATATCAAATGTTTTTTACATTTTCAGAAGCCAATCATTAACGCATCTGTTTTTATGGATAACCCTTCTGGGTAAATTAGAAGTTATTTCAGTTTTGTTATTTGCAGCGTCTATCATTCTCTGGTTGTGGCAAAAAAAAGTTTTTATTTTGCCATTATTGATTTCCGCCTTAGGTAGCCTCTCTTTTACTTATATTGGCAAACTCACGTTCCAGCGCGCCCGCCCTGAATTTGCGATCTATCAGGAAAATTCATTTTCTTTCCCTAGTGGCCACACAGCCATTTCAGTCGCTATTTATGGTTTTATGGGTTATCTGCTGATCCGCTTTGCTCATGACTGGTCAAATAAAGTAAATATCTTTTTCATTACCGTGGCGATGGCATGTCTAATTGGTCTAAGCCGCGTGTATCTTGGTGTGCACTACATCAGTGATATCTGGTGTGGTTACTTGGTAGGCGGCATCTGGTTAATTATTGCCATAGCCCTTTCGGAATGGCTCCAGTTTAAAAGCATAACGCCTACGCTCATGCTAAGTTTATCTGTCAAACGATGGACAACTGGCTTGGTATCGGGTTCAGCTTTTCTTTTTTATATTATTTTCTCATTAAACTATCAGCCATTACCTGCGCCAAAACAGCCTCATAAGAGTATAGTTATAACAAACGTTTCCGATATATTCACATCCCCTCAGTTAAAACAGTCTGAGAATTTGATAGGAACAAAACCGCAAAATATCAACTTCATTTTCATTACCAAAAATAGAACCACGCTGATGACAGCACTGACAAAAGCAGGTTGGATACAAACAGATACCGCTAATATCCCAACTCTCATTCATGCCATGAAATCATTTATTACTCGATCAGCCAACCTTTCCGCACCCGCTTATCCGGCATTTTGGAATTTTAAAATGCAGGATCTGACTTTTAGAAAACAAGTGGACAGAAATACACCGTTATCTGTTTATTATCTCAAGATATGGCAGACGTCATATATCTCCACTGATGGTAAAAATATATTTGTCGGATTATATGCTCCATCCAATGATGACAATGCAAATACAAAAAACACCATAAACACGCGTAACTTGCCAGATATTCCTTTTGCCAGTCATGATGATATCCATGTCATTTCATTACATCCGTAGTTATCTTTTGGAGCCGATATGCCGAATATTACAGAGAAACCATCGTTTTCAATCGCACAAAGAATTAAGAGTATTGAACATGCGGTTTGTGGCATCACCGAAATGCTAAAAAGCGAACACAACGCCTGGGTACACTTATTTTCAACAATCTGCGTGATTTTGCTCGGGCTATTGCTTCACGTTACATCCACTGAATGGTGTTTGTTGATTCTGGCGATTGTGTCTGTGTGGGTCGCAGAGGCATTGAATACCGCATTTGAATTGTTGTGTGATGTTGCATCCCCTGATTTCCATCCCTTAGTCAAGAAATCGAAAGATGTGGCTGCTGGAGCGGTGCTGTTGAGTGCAATCGGCGCTTTCATTCTTGCGCTTCTGATTTTTATTCCTCACCTGACCGCCTAAACCTCATAAATGAAGGAGAAAAATGGGCTATGACATCCGGAAATGGAAAATTCTATGTCGTTGAATTGCTCAATCTTCACTAAAAGCTATATAGTTATTTCAGTAAGTGACAATTCTTAATAATTACAAATACTGCACAGGAATATCGCTTGATAGGTAAAGTTTTTCTTGCAACCGCTTATACCTCACTGCTTCAGGAAGTCGTAGAAGGCATCCCTATTCGTGTGTTTTGGAAGGATATCAACTCTCAGTTTTTAGGATGTAACTCCCTCTTTGCAAAAGATGCCGGGTTTACCTCGCCACAAGATATCATCGGAAAAACTGATTTTGATCTGGTCTGGCACGAACAGGCAGCCGGATACCGTGATGATGATCGGCTCGTCATGGATTCTGGCGAAGCCAAATTAAATTATGAAGAAAAACTGACCACATTTTCCGGCAATATTATTTATCTGCGAACGTCAAAAGTGCCCTTAAGGGATGCCGACCAAAATATCATCGGTATCTTGGGTATTTATGAAGACATTACTGCACGCAAACACGCAGAAGAAATGGAGCGACAACTGACCAGAGCACTTAAACTGATCAGCAAATGCAATGCCGCCCTTATTCATGCTGAAAATGAAATGAGTTTGCTAGCTGATATTTGCCGTTTAACGGTAGATGTGGGCGGATATCAACTCGCGTGGGTGGGTTATCCTGAACAGGATATTGCCAAAAGTGTACGCCCCATCGCCCAATCAGGTTATGACGAAGACTTTTTGAACTCGCTTGCGATCTCGTGGGATGATATTCCACATGGACGAGGCCCAACCGGTACAGCGATCAGAACCGGAAAAACTGTAGTTAATGCGAATACGCTTACAAACCCTACGTTAGCCCCCTGGTTTGATACCGAATTCCCCCGGCATTTTTACTCAAGTATTGCGCTTCCGCTAAAGAACCAAAATCAGATTATCGGTGTATTAAGCATTTATGCTGCCGAACCTGATGCCTTCGGCTCTGAAGAAGTGACGTTGTTGGAAGAACTGGCCTCTGATCTGGCGTTTGGGATCAACACACTGCGCACCCGCCATTTGCATGATGCTGCAGAAAAGAAACTTGCCTTTCTGGCACATTTTGACCCGTTGACGCATCTACCCAACCGAACGCTGCTGAGAGATCGATTTAATCAGGCTGTAGTAGTGGCCGATCAGACACAGACTGCCGTTGCCCTTTTCTACCTTGATTTAGATAACTTCACTAATATCAATGACAGTTTGGGCCATGCCTGTGGCGATCAACTCTTGATCCAAGTGGCGGAACGATTACAAACCTGTATTGGTAAAACCGACACGCTGAGCCGCCAAAGCGGAGATGAATTTGTCATCCTGCTGACCGATATTGGCGGAAATATCAGTCTCATTGAGACAATCATCCAGAACATACTTTCCGCGTTCAGTACGCCTTTTAGTATCGACTCTTACACCCTGAATATGTCCTGCAGCATTGGGATCAGCTTATATCCTCAGGATGAACGAACCTTTGATACATTACTGACACAAGCAGACACCGCCCTTTATCATGCCAAACATGCCGGGCGGAATACCTATCGCTTTTTCGATGAAAAGATGAACAGCCAGGCAATGGCCTATATGCAGTTACAAACCGATCTGCATCATGCCTTGCAAAACAATGAACTGCGCCTGCATTACCAGCCCCAGCTTGATGCCGTCACACAGCGAATTAAAGGCGTTGAAGCCTTACTCCGGTGGGAACATCCTCAACATGGCATGATCTCGCCCGCGACATTTATTCCCAGCGCGGAACAGAGTGGATTAATTATCCCTATTGGCGAATGGGTTTTAAATGAAGCATGTCAGCAAACTCAACGCTGGCGGAACCAGTGCCATGAACCAGCACTGATCGTTGCCGTTAATCTCTCGGCATTGCAATTTAAACGCGGCAATCTGGTTAAAACCATTACTCAGGCGCTCGAAAAATCCGGGTTACCCCCTGAAAATCTGGAACTGGAACTCACCGAATCCATTCTTCTGCATGACATGAATGAAGTCAGAAAGATCCTCCATCAACTGACAACTATGGGGGTTCGTCTTTCTATCGATGATTTTGGTACCGGCTATTCTAGTCTGGCTTATTTGAAACAATTGGAAGTCGATAAGTTAAAAGTGGATCAATCGTTCGTGCATGACATGGTCAGTGACTATGGTGATGCGGCAATCGTCAAAGCGATCATTCAGTTAGGGCATACCCTGGATCTGGATGTGATTGCAGAAGGCGTTGAAACAAAGGAGCAGCTCGCTCTGTTAAAAGAATACGGCATCGACGAAATACAGGGTTATTTATTTAGCCGCCCCTTACCAGCCGAGCAATTTATTGAATTTTACAACCAGCGCCTCATCTAATTCGCAACCGCTGCCTGCATACAGCGTTTATTTTCTGTTGCCATGTAAGAAATAAGCAGTCTCTACCGACTATTTCTGCGTATATCAAACAAGACGTCGTAGAAAGACTGGAGGTAATATGAGACTCATCATGAAAGCAGTCAGCCTGTTTTTGGCTTGCCTGTGTCTGTTTGGATTAGCACTAGCTGATGCAAAACAGCCAATGTCGATGAACACCGCCGAACAACCACCGCAAACAGAAAAAGCACTGTTTGCCGGGGGCTGCTTTTGGTGTATGACACCTCCGTTTGAAAAATTAGATGGTGTTATTTCTGTCGTATCAGGCTATGCCGGCGGTACGACAGAGCATCCCACCTATCACGATTATGGGCAGGGTGGTCACACAGAAGTGGTTCAGGTGACCTATGATCCCAAAGTAATTACTTATAATCAGTTGCTGAATACCTTCTGGCATCAGATCGACCCTACCGATGGTGATGGTCAATTTGTCGATCGAGGCCATGAATATATCTCTGCCATTTATGTTTATAACGACGAGCAGCAACAACTAGCCCAGCGCTCTAAAGACAATCTATCGAAAAGCGGTATTTTCGATAAACCCATTGTCACCGAGATCCTGAAAGCGCCCGCCTTCTGGCCGGCAGAGGAATATCATCAGGATTATTACAAGAAAAACCCGATCCGGTATGAGTATTATCGCTCACGTTCAGGTCGCGATGATTTCCTGCACAAGACCTGGGACGGCATCTGGTTTGACCCTACGGGGACTCGTCCTAAGGTCGATCTGAAAACACAACTGACTCCGCTGCAATATAAAGTCACGCAACAAAGCGGCACTGAACCGCCCTTTGATAATGCCTACTGGAACAACAAAAAACCGGGCATTTATGTGGATATTGTCTCGGGTGAGCCGTTATTCAGCTCGATTGATAAATATGATTCAGGAACCGGCTGGCCTAGCTTCACGCGCCCGTTGGTTGCATCAAACATTGTAGAAATCGAAGACAATACGTTATTTACCACCCGCACCGAAGTGCGCAGCAAACTGGGAGATTCCCATCTGGGACATGTGTTTCCTGATGGCCCGGCACCGACCGGATTACGTTACTGTATGAACTCTGCCGCGCTGCGTTTCATTCCGGCAGATCAACTGACCAAAGCGGGCTACGGCGAATATGCAACGCTCTTTAAGTAATAGCGTCATTTGACTGTGAACATCTGTATGCCTGCTGCGATCCGTGACAGGGTTGTCAGCAGGCATAGTGCAGCAAAACCATAAGCCAGTGGCGAAAACCAGACGGGAAACAGACACATCGCGATAAACAGCACGATGGTTTCTGTCGCTTCGGTAAAGCCACCCAGATAGTAGAACCCTTTATTCGGATATTCGGTACTGGCGATCCCTCTCTTGGCCGCCAATACCGCAAAGGCCAGAAATGAACACCCCGTACCAATAAAACTATAAATCAGTACGGCCGCTGCCAAGGCATTCTCTGGCGGGTTAGCCAGTGCAAATGCGAGCGGGATAGCGGAATAAAACAGGAAATCGAGGACAATATCCAGAAAAGCACCCCGATCGGTCGGGTGAGTTAAACGGGCCATACTGCCATCCAGACCATCGGCCAGACGATTCAACAGAATACTGAACACCGCCCACATCCACGCTCCTTTGATGATCAGCGGTACCGCGGTCAGGCCGATCAGAAAACCCACCACCGTCATCTGATCCGCCGTCACACGGTGTGATACCAAAATAGCGGCTATTTTTTGCAGTGGTTTGCGTAATATCGCAATTAGAGAACGGTCAAACATCGCTGGTTCTCCTGTTACCTATTTCAATCACCCGGCCTGACGGCGGGATATCCGCAGGATCGTGAGTCACCAGTAACGTCGGGATCTGTAACCGGTTGATCTGTTCATACACAAAGGTTCGGAATTGTTCCCGCAATTTGGCATCCAGCTTGGAAAAGGGTTCATCCAATAGCAGTGCGTCAGGCTCTGCCAGTAAGGCGCGTAATAAACTGACGCGTGCTTTTTGACCACCGGATAAGGTCGCCGGATCGCGATCATGATATCCGGCCAGCCCAACTTCAGAGAGCACCGTTTCAATTCGAGCCCGGCGTGCCGCGCGACCAGTGAAACGGGCGGGTAACGCATAGGCCAGATTTTGTCCGACACTCAGATGCGGAAACAGCAGGTCATCTTGAAAAAGGATGCCGATGTGCCGCGCTTCGATGAGCCATTGGTCACGCCGCATACCATTCAGCCAGAGTTCGCCACTGGCACGAAATACTGGCGGCAGATCACCAATCAGCCAGTTTAGCAAGGTAGATTTACCAGAGCCCGATCCGCCCATCACGGTCACGATCTCGCCCGCGGGAATCTGTAAATTGAACTGGCTCAAAATGACGTCCGAATCTATCGAGATCGCCAGATCTTTAATTTCGAACATAGCCACTGCGTTTTCCATGTCAGCGTAACCCTTTTCTGTTGCGGGTTAACCAAAGTGGCAATCGGGCTGCAAGCATAAACACCACCAGCGGCAACATGATCTGCAACAAGGCTTGTACCGCCTGCACCTGTCGCTCGCCCCCGGCACTGAGGGCGACCGCTTCTGTGGTGACGGTATCGAATCGTCCGCCTCCCGCAAATAGGGTCGGCAAATATTGCGCGATACTGACTGAAAAGCCGATCGCCACTGCCGCCATAATGGGTCGTAACAGCATCGGCCATTTGACGGTCAGACACGCCGTGAATCGTGAAAAACCCAGTGCTCTGGCTGTCACGAGCACACGGGGATCACACGCCCGGTATGGCCCGGACAAGGTTAAGATCATATAAGGCAACACCCAAACCAGATGACTCCAGACCACGCCGCTCACCGTTCCATCCAGTCGCAGTTGCAAGAGCACGGAATATTGTGCCGCGATCAGAGGCAGCGTGGGAATAATCAGCGGCAGATACAGCAACGCGTTATAGTGCTGTGGCCCCCATTCCAGCCAGCATAAAGCGATTGGCAAACAAAAGAGACAACTCAGAATACCGAGCCACAGCGCCGTAAATGCTGGCGTGAAGTCAGCTTGTAACCAGTTCATCCCGGTGAACGTACTAGGCCATAACTGCGGAAAAAACCAGGCCCCCGCAACAGACCAGAGCGTGAGCGAAAGCATCACGCCATAACAGAGCAGGAAAATAAACGGATGCAGTTTGGGCATTGACCAGTGATGAACCCGATGACGGAACCCCGCCGGATACGCCAGAAAAATGCCCCGGCAGCGCCATAATGATCGCCCGAAAATTACCAGCACCCCCAGTAAAAACAGCAACAGCAGCGATGTGGCTTCACCTTGCGCCTGAAGCATCGGTGAAGGATCGGTTAACCACTGTGAAATCAACACCGCAACAGTGGGTGGATTCGTCGGCCCCAGGATCAGGGCCATATCGACCACCGATAACCCGTAGGCCACCACCGCAACCAAAGACCAGGCCAGTCGCGGCATGAGCTGCGGCAACAGAATAAACCACCAGATCTGAAACGGGCGATAACCCATGGTTCTGGCCAGCGTCATCTGTCGTGAAATGGCTTGTTCCCCCAGCACAGCAAACAGCACCCACAGCATAAAACCACTCTCCTTCACCGCCAGCGCCAGTGCCAGCGTGAAGCCATAATCATCATGAATCGTGATCCATGCTGGCGGCGACAGCCACCCCGTCAGCAGCGCCATCACCCGGACAATCCACCCTGATGGGGCGAACAGGAACACAATGCCAATCGCAAACGCCGCATGGGGGATCGCCAGAAACAGCGGTAACTGGCGTTGCACCTGCCACCAGCTTCGCCCCGGATAACATTGCAAAGCAATGATCAGTGCCAGCGACAGCGCCAGCAAACTACCCAGCAATGCAGAGACCAGTGTGGTCTGAAATGCGAGTGGTAATTGCGGATCCAGCCATAAAGCCCGCCATACCGCAGCGTTCCATATCGGTCGCATAGCCCAAAACAATCCGGGTAGCAGTAGCATAAATACCAACATGACCAGCAAGATAGCCACGTAAGACATCGCCACCGGAGTCTGCGGCTGGCCACCAGATCGCACTGACCTCAATGAGAGCCGTAACGTTTTAGCCACTCTGCCTCCAGTGCACTCATCCAACTGGCATGGGGTTCAGCAAGAACCGGGACTTTCTCGGTTAAACTGCCCAACGCCGATGGCACAAACTGCGGTTGCAGTGCTTTAGGCAGTTTGCTTACATCCAGCACACTGCCATCCCCCCAGATTTTGATGTCAGCCTTTCGGGCCTGAGCCTGTGGTGATAACAGGAAATTCGCAAAGACCATAGCGCCCGCCTTCGCGTGGGCATTCACCGGGATCGCCAGAAAATGCACATTCCCAATGGTGCCTTTGGTGAAACCGAAACTATAGGCGGTTGGCGGTAATTGCCGGTTTGCAATCAGATTGGCCGCTTCATTCGGATTAAACGTCAGTGACAGTTTCAGTTCTTTATCGGCCAGCATCCGGTGCATTTCTTCAGCACTGGCCGGAAAAGCCTTCCCCTGCCGCCAAAGATAAGGATGTAACTGATCGAGATACGCCCACAATGGCTGCGTTACAGTGTTAAAGACCTCGAGCGTCACCGGCTTTTGTAAGACCGAAGGATCGGGTGCCAGCTCCAATAGCAACTGCTTCAGAAACGTTGTGCCATGAAAATCGGGTGGTTTGGGGTAAGTCACTTGGCCGGGATTGTTCTTGGCAAAAGTAAACAGCTCAGACGCTGAATGTGGAGGCTGTGGTGTTAATGCGCTATCAGCAATAAAGGTTAATTGTGCTGTTCCCCACGGGCTTTCCAACCCTGCCGTCGGTTCGGAAAAATCGACCTGAACCGGCTTTTTCAGATCCACATATTTCCAATTGGGAAGTTGTTCCGCCCAAGGGCCATAAAGTAACTGTTCCTGTTTCAGCCGTTTGAAGTTTTCGCCGTTCACCCATAATAAATCGACCGAGCCCTCATCTTTTTTTCGCCCGGCAGCCACCTCTGTTTCGATACGTTTGACGATTTCGGCGGTATCCGTCACTTTGACCTGTTTGACCGTGAGATCATAACGTTGCTTCACTTCGGCCGCCGCCCAGTCGATATACTGGTTTGTCGCATTACTGCCGCCCCAAGCATTAAAATAAACAGTCTGGCCTTTCGCGGTTGCTTCCACTGTTGCCCAACTTTCTGCCCTATTTTTTTCCAAACTGGCCGGTTCATTCGCCATTACCGACGCCATGCACAGACAGGCACCAATGCCTGAAAGCAAACTTAGTTTCATTGACCCCTCCAAACTTTTGAATTCTTGCTATGGTTAAGTCGGGTATCAGCGAATTTTCTTACACTCGCGTGTAAGGAACCTCATCTCTATTTCGACTATAGCTGTATATTCCTCAAGCGAGAGCCCAAATGAAAAAAATTGCGCTGATTGGCACCCTCCTGATTTTCATCTCTGCCTTCTTTGTGTTTGACCTGAATACCTATCTGACACTGGATGGGCTGAAACAGAGCACCGATCGTTTTAATCTCTGGTATCAGCAATCCCCTTTTCTGGTTAGCGTGCTCTTTTTTGGGTTATACGTTGTCATCGCCGGCTTTTCTCTGCCGGGTGCAGCCATCATGACCATTGCCGCAGGTGCCTTATTTGGCTTGTTCTGGGGGACGGTTATCGCGTCTTTTGCGTCCACACTCGGCGCCACACTGGCATTTTTAACCTCACGCTATTTATTCCGGGAACTGGTACAAACTCACTTCCGTACAAGGCTGAAAACCGTGAATGAAGGCATTGCGCGTGACGGCATGTTTTATCTGTTCACCTTGCGACTCGTCCCTGTATTTCCTTTTTTTCTGGTGAATCTACTGGCCGGTTTAACGCCAATTTCTATCAGGAAATTTTATTGGGTGAGTCAGGTCGGAATGCTGGCGGGCACGCTGGTGTATGTCAATGCCGGCACACAACTGGCCCGGTTAACGGGATTGTCCGGTATTTTATCGCCAGCCATGTTGGCCTCATTCACGTTGCTGGGGCTCTTTCCCTACCTGACCAAACAACTGCTGAGCATCTTGCAACATCGTCGTGTCTACGCGAAATGGCAACGTCCGGCCAGCTTTGATCGCAATCTGATCGTGATCGGCGGTGGTGCCGCAGGTTTAGTCACAGCCTATATTGCAGCGGCGGTAAAAGCCAAAGTCACCTTGATTGAGACGCATAAAATGGGCGGCGATTGTCTCAACTATGGTTGCGTGCCCAGCAAGGCTCTGATCAAGAGCGCAAAACTCGCCCATCAGATGCGTCATGGCGAAAATTATGGGCTGAACAACCAATCCCCCGAGTTCAGCTTTAAGAACGTCATGGCACGCGTGAATGCCATTATCCGCCAGATCGAACCCCACGACAGTGCGGAACGTTACACCAAACTCGGGGTTGAGGTGTTGCACGGTTATGCCCGGATCGTGGATCCCTGGACGATTGAAATTCAACCCCACGATGGCCCGCCGCAGCGACTGACAACCCGAAGCATAGTTATCGCCACCGGCGCACAGCCCTTTATTCCGGCCCTCCCGGGATTAGAGGAGGTCGGCTATCTCACCAGTGATACTTTGTGGAGTGCCTTTTCCGCGAGAGACTCGCTTCCTGCCCGCTTGCTCATTTTGGGGGGCGGCCCGATCGGCTGCGAATTGTCTCAATGTCTGGCCCGACTCGGTGCGCAGGTGACACAAATTGAAATGGGGCCGCGGATCTTGTCACGCGAAGATGAAGAGGTTTCTCTGCTTGCGCAAGAACATCTGACCCGGGATGGCGTCACCGTTCTCACCGCTAGCAAACCGCTGCGCTGTGAACGCCGTGGGCATCGAAAAATCATGGTCATCGATCAACAGGGCAACGAGCGGGAACTTGAATTTGACGAACTGATTTGTGCCGTTGGCCGGGTTGCCCGACTGAGTGGATTCGGACTGGAAGAGTTAGGTATCCCAACACAGCGCACCGTGATCACCAATGCCTATCTGGAAACCTTATATCCGAATATTTATGCTGCAGGAGATGTCGCGGGCCCGTATCAGTTCACGCATACAGCCGGACATCAGGCTTGGTATGCGGCGGTCAATGCCCTCTTTGGCCAGTTCAAAAAATTCAAAGTCGATTATTCCGTGATCCCCTGGGCTACCTTTATTGATCCTGAAATAGCGCGGGTCGGATTAAACGAACAGGATGCCAAAGCACAAAATATTGCCTGCGAAGTCACCACGTTCCACTTGCAGGATCTGGATCGCGCCATTGCCGACAGCGCCACCCCCGGTTTCATTAAAGTGCTCACCTTACCGGGTAAGGATCACATCCTCGGTGTGACCATTGTCGGGGAACACGCCGCCGATTTACTGGCCGAGTTTACCCTCGCCATGAAACATGGCATCGGGCTGAATAAACTCCTGGCGACCATTCATATTTACCCGACATTATCGGAAGCCAACAAATATGTCGCCGGCGAATGGAAACGCCAGCACGCGCCCGAACGCATATTGCGCTGGCTGGCACGTTATCATCAGTGGCGGCGGGGAAAGAGCTGAATCAAATCGGTTTAAACAGGGTCGATTTCGACCCTGTCTCTATTCAGAACGGACTTTATTCTGCCCGATTTTATTCCGCACTAGGGAGCAATAACTTCCCGGTATGGAAGTCATACTCATACACTTCGCCGTAGCGTCCCCACTCAATGGCAACACCGAGTACACGTTCCGCTTCGTCCGGCTTCATATGTTCTTCGAGCAGCTCCAGGAATTGCTTCTCTGGCAATGCGCCACCGGATTCTGCCTCCAGACTCTTTCTGATTTGCGCCGCGAGCGGCACCTGCATCAGTAACTGACGTCCAAAAATTTCCTGCCGGAGCGCTTGTTCACCCTCAATATAACGGCGGCCCAATCGCGTGAGGGTAATATCCCCTTTATCAACCTGCGCCAAGCCTAATAAGCCCAATGCCTCGTAGGTCGGGAATAATTCCACATCGGATAATTCGGCTTCTTCAGCCAATTGCGGCAAGTCGGCATGACCGTTAAACGGCGCATCATTGAGCAACTCCAACAAGCCTTCCATACGCGCCACGTCGGTTGGCGGCAGGCGATAGCCCATATTCAGACCAGTCACGAGGCCCGTAATACCCATCTGAGTTGGACGCATGGTCATCATGGCATAAACCTCGTCGATCAGCGCACGGACCTCAGGGGAATCAACGTTTCTTGGCTGTGGTAAATCAATTTTCACTTCGCTGCGAATTCGCCCAGGATCACTCGATAAAATCAGGATGCGGTCAGCCATCATCACCGCTTCTTCGATGTTGTGCGAAACGATCAGAATGCCTTTCGTAGAAATGCGTTTTTCCTGCCACAACTCCAGCATGTCATTGCGCAGGGTTTCACCGGTCAGAACATCCAACGCAGAGAAGGCTTCATCCATCAGCAGAATGTCAGGGTTGGTGACCAACGCCCGCGCGATCCCGACACGTTGACGCATCCCGCCGGACAGCTCACGCGGCAAAGCGCCACCGAACCCCGCCAGACCAATCAATTCCAATACGGCATCGGCTCGTACTTCTCGTTCTGCGGCAGGTACACCCTGTGCTTCCAGCCCCAACTCGACGTTTTGCTGTACTGTTAGCCACGGAAACAATGCAAATGACTGAAAGACCATCGCAATACCGGAGACCGGGCCAAAAATGTTATTGCCACGGTAATTGACCTGCCCTTGATCGGCAGCAATCAGCCCGGCGATGATCCGCAACAACGTTGATTTGCCTGAGCCCGATTTGCCCAGCAAGGCGACAATTTCCCCTTCCTGTAGCGTGAAATTGACATTATCCAAAACACTGCGGGCTGTTCCATCAGACGTGCGGAAAGATTTAGAAACACCTTTCAGATTAATTAATGCAGATTGGCTCATGAGTTCTCTCCTCAACGACTGCCTTCAGCCAACAAATATAATTTGCGCCAGAAAAAACGGTTCAGAAACATAACAAACAAACACATGACGCCGATCCCCAATGCGATACGATGGAAATCCCCCAAATCGGTCATCTGTTTGATATAACTGCCCAAGCCGTTGGCCATCAGGGTGGTTTTACCCCAGGTCACGTACTCCGCCACGATACTGGCGTTCCATGAACCGCCACTGGCGGTAATCGCCCCGGTGACATAAGCCGGGAAAATGGCAGGCAAATAGATCCGCTTCCACTTCAGCCAGCCGGTGACGCCCAGATTGGCCGCCGCCAGTCGCAATTCGGTTGGGATCGCCGAGGCCCCGGCAACCACGTTAAACAGGATGTACCACTGTGTGCCAAACACCATCAACGGGCTCAGCCAGATGTTCGGATTTAATTTCAGGGATGCCAGTGCAAAGACCACCAGCGGGAACATCAGGTTCACCGGAAACGCCGCCAGAAATTGCGCCACCGCCTGCACCCGCTGCGAATAACGAGGGTTCAGGCCAATCCAGATCGCAATCGGCACCCAGATTAAGGAGGCAATGCCAATCAGCACCATCACACGGAACAAGGTGATCGCCCCCAGCCAGACCACATGGAGTGCCTCATACCCCCCCACATCACTTTGGATGAACAGTGTCAGTTTTGCAAAAGCGGCGACCGCAGCAGATAGCAACAGTACATCCCAGATCCGCAGCCAGTTCCGTGTATAGGTGGCCGGTTTCGCCTTGACGGAAGTGCCGTCATAACGACGGGGAAACCAGCTCAGCGCACGACGTAGTTGCGTCCAGAAAAACTTGGAGAACGCATGGGTGAGTGCATTGCCGCGCACCATGTCCAGTAGCCAGGAGCGTTGTGCGGTTTCCCCTTGTGACTCCTCAAAGCGGAAGCGATCGGCCCACGCCAGCAATGGCCGGAAAAAGACCTGATCGTAAAGCAAGATCCCTGTCAGCATCGCCGCAATCGCCCAAGCAATCGCCCCCACGTTTCTGGCTTCGATGGCCACAGCGATATAAGAGCCAATACCGGGTAATTTGATATCCTGCCCGGCCACAGAAATAGCTTCGGCGGCGACCAAAAAGAACCAGCCTCCTGACATGGACATCATCATGTTCCATAACAATCCCGGGATCGCAAACGGCAACTCCAGACGCCAGAAGCGTTGCCAGCCGGAAAGCCGGAAGATGCTGGCGGCTTCATTTAATTCCGCCGGGATAGTACGAAATGACTGATACAGACTGAACGCCATGTTCCAGGCTTGTGAGGTAAAAATCGCAAAAATGGCCGCACATTCAACACCCATCAAATTGCCCGGGAATAACGCAATAAAAGGGGCCACGGCGATAGCCTGAAACCCAAGGATCGGTACCGACTGCAGAATATCCAGCATCGGGATCATGAATTTCTCTGCGATCCGATATTTGGCGGCAATCGCCGCAAAGATAAAACTGAAGATCAGCGAGCAGCCCAATGCCATAAACATGCGCAAGATCGTACGCAGCAGATAATAAGGCAGATATAGCGGATCCAGCGAAATATCCAGCGCTTCGCCGACGACAAACGGTCGGCTCATCTGCATCGCAGCATAGGCGAGTAAAACCAACAGCACCAAAATTAATGGCAACAGCACCCAACTCCAGCGGTTGGATGCGGAGTCCAGCATTTCCTGATCGCGATGACGCGGATTAAACAACTCAAACATGATGACCTTGATTACAAAATTGCAGCAAACACAGATCATCCGCGCCGTAAAATACGCACGCAGTTAATCAGCAGTCGCTGACATCAATAACGCAATACTGTTAACAAGGGAGGAATGAGGATTCAGTTTGCTAACTGATTACTCAGAACTACCCGCCGTCAGGCAAGGTAGCGATAGGTGGAACCTATGGTTACCTTACCAGTGTGTGGCCGATGCATAATCGACTACTGGAACTATCCACAGATTTAAAATCTCCAACTTAAAAACTGCGCGGAATTTACCACAAATTTAATGACATAACAGTTACAGATTGTATAAATATTTATATCACCGCTCACACAGACCCAAAAAGGTCTGCATGGGCGTCACGAAAACAGCGTAAGCCTGAAAAATAGGCCTCAACCAACGTTATACGCTGACCTGAATCCCCATTTCCACCACTCGATCTGCCGGTACATGAATGAAGTCATTCGTACGTAACGAGTTCTTGCTCAACAATATAAATAGTTTCGCCCGCCACTCAGCAAAGATCGACCGCTGTGTCGGCAGCAACGTTTCACGGGATAAAAAGAAGGTGGTCGTTTGCAGGTTGAACGTCATCCCCATGCGAGCGGAATTACGGAACAGATCGTCAACATCCGGCGTTTCATGGAATCCATAGGTCGCCGATAGCCGCCAGATATTAGGGGCCAGTTCGGTGAGTTCAATGTGTTTATCCCAGTCAACATACGGAACGTCTTGCGTCCGGATCGTCATCAACACAATACGCTCATGTAATACATGGTTGTGATTGAGATTATGTATCAATGCATGCGGAATTCCCTGCGGGGTACGCGACAGATAAACCGCGGTTCCCGGCACTTTTTGAGGCGCATTCTTCTCGACAAGGTTCACGAACTGATCCAAGGGCATACTCATCCGGCTGAGCTGACGAAGCAAAAGAAATCGCTCCCATTTCCAGATAGCCATGACGGTAAAGGTTAAGATACCAACGCTTAATGGCAACCAGCCTCCATCGACCACCTTAATCAGATTGGATGAGAAAAAGGGAATATCAATAATCAGCAGTGCTGCACCAATATATTGAACCAGTTTCTTATTCCAATCCCAATTATATATCGCTGCATAACACGCCAGAATGGTCGTAATCGCCATTGTCCCTGTCACGGCAATACCATAGGCGGAAGCGAGTTTGCTTGATTCCCGGAATAAAACAACGACGATCAGGATGCACCAAAATAATATCCAGTTCACAAACGGCATATAAATCTGCCCGGCTTCATATTTTGAGGTATGCATGATCGTCATGTTAGGAAAATAGCCCATCCGCACCGCTTGACGGGTCATCGAAAAAGCCCCAGAGATGACCGCTTGCGAAGCAATAATGGTGGCCAGTGTTGCTAGGATAACTAAAGGAACAACAGCCCATTCGGGTGCCAATTTATAGAATGGATTGTCTATTGTCGATTTGTCAGACAATATCAGGGCACCCTGACCAAAATAATTCAGAATAAGTGCCGGTGACACAAAAGAAAACCAGGCCAGTCGGATCGGTCGTTTGCCGAAATGCCCCATATCAGCATACAACGCTTCGCCTCCGGTGATGGACAACACAACTGCGCCTAATGATAAAAAAGAGGCCGCTTTATAAGTGACAAAGAAATGAATGGCCCATTTGGGATGTATCGCCTGAAGAACAGACGGATTATTTAAAATCTGTTTTGCACCCAGAATGGCTAATACCAAAAACCACACAATCATGATTGGCCCAAAAAATTTTCCAACCGATGCGGTACCATGTTTTTGGATATGAAAAAGAAAAAATAAAACGATTAATGAAACAGGAACAATGAATGATTTTAAATTAGGTGCAATCACCTGTACGCCTTCTAAGGCAGAAAGCACAGACATGGCGGGTGTAATAATACTGTCGCCATAAAACAACCCCCCACCAATCAGCCCCAGAATCAGCAAAACAGTGGTGGTCCGAAAACTGGTATTGCGCCCTGCCAACGACATCAGCGTTAAAATACCACCTTCCCCTTTATTATCGGCCCTTAATACGAAAGCCAGATATTTAACTGAAACAACAAGCACTTGCGCCCAAAAAATTAAAGACAAAAAACCAAAAATGACATCCGGGGTCGGCTTAAACCCCAACTCAGACGAAAAGCAGGTTTGGACAGTATAAAGAGGGCTTGTACCGATATCGCCATATACAACACCAATCGCTGCTACCGTGAGCTGCCGAATACTTTGGCTATTATGATGATTATCCATCGTTGTAAATCCGTATGATTTTAATTCAATAATTATCTAATCAGGCATGAAACGATAACCGATGCCTGTTTCAGTCTGTAAATAACGAGGTCTGGTTGCATCATTCTCAAGTTTCTGCCGTAGATGCCCCATATATATGCGAATATATTGCGTTTGTTCTGTATAAGATGGCCCCCAGACAGAATTTAATAATTGTCGGTGTGTCAATACCCGCCCAGGCTGAGCCAATAATGCAAGTAATAAGCGATATTCCAATTGCGTCAGGTGAATTTTATTATCATTTCGATACACATGCCGGTTAACCCGATCGACCCGAACATCACCAAAAATAATTTCCGGTGATTCTTGTTCTCGCTCGCCAATACGACGACGCAAACTGGCTCGAACCCGGGCTAACAATTCAGCCATACCAAACGGCTTACACAGATAGTCATCGGCACCAGCATTCAGAGCCTGAACTTTGTCGAGTTCATCACTGCGCGCCGATAAAACAATAATGGGCAACTGGCTCCATTGGCGAACTTCTTCAATAAACTGTGTGCCATCGCCATCGGGTAGCCCTAAATCAAGGATCACCAAATCAGGTTTGCGGGTCGCTGTTTCTATGAGGCCTCGTTGCAGGGTGTCTGCATCAATCACGCGAAAGCCCTCAGACTGCAAGGCAGTGCCAAGAAAACGACGGATCTGCTGTTCATCTTCAACAATAAGGATACTGGCTACATGCTCACTCACGATGTGTTACCGCCCGGCCTGTTCAATAAAACGTATAAAATGGCGAAAAATGATAATTTATCTGGCTATCGCAACATAAGGTTCCAATCGGAGCTATATCTAGCTGAATAAGCATCTCCATAAGTATGGGGTCTCATTCAATGTTTGGAATAGTAAATTCTTTTTCCTCGCTGGCAATTTTTTTCAAAAAATTTCTTCAAATTGCGGTGCAAACTGAGCAACCTTATCAGTTGCGGCACCAGATCCACCTCACTTGAATCCTTTAAAATCCAAACAAAAAAGCCTGTTTTGAGGTTGTTCTGTTTTATACAAACAGATTTTTCAGCACCTTAAGCATAAAATGAAGCACATAAATAACAGATAAATATTTTAACAACCGGTATAAAAAACTTATAAAAAAGAAGTGAAAGACAACAAGACTCAATCAGCAAATCTTAATTGACCTGATAAGGAAGGAACACAAACATTGAGGAATGTCGATATAATTGATTGCCACCTATATTATAAATATATAGATGGCATTTTATAGAAGAGATAGAGCATTCGCATTCAGCCTAATCTTGGTTATTTACGCCCAAGCATAGCTGCACAAATAAAAAATTTAGCCTTACCCTCATGATCTTTTTTTATTCTGGCCACAACACGTTCTTTTTCAATATATTCCCATTCATCGCTGCGAGATTTTGGCGATTTCACGCCAGAACTACGTAAATACTCCATAAAAAGATGAGCATTATTAATTTCAGTCAAATGTGGTTCCATGATGTCAACTCCTCATCAATCGTGAATGTCCAATCAAACTAATCCCAGCTTGTTACAATGCTGTTACAAAACAGGCTGTTTCGCTTCACATCGCATCCATCTGTTCAAAACATGACAGTCATCACACAGATAGTTTTTCCCAACCCGAATTATTGATCTGAATGATCGCTCAGTTTTCGTCTTCCGGCTTGATGCGATGTACTTCATCGGTGATCACACTATCAACTCCCCATGCCAGCAACTGCTTGGCGCGCTCTGCATCGTTGACGGTATAACAAAGTACGCGAAAACCATGCTGCTTGGCGGTTTGAATGATTTCAGGTGTCAGTAACCGATGATCCGAATCGAACGCAACACAATCTAATTGCTGTAAGCGCGCTAACCAATCGTCCGGCAATACATCGACCAGCCAGGCCCGTGGCAGCGCCGGCACTGCCGCTTTGGCCCCTATCAATGCCGTTTCTGAAAAAGAAGAAAGCAGAGGTGGTAAATCGCCCTGCCATTGATTCGCCAGATCCAACGCTATCGCAGCACCCGTTTCATATTCGCGCCCTGTGGTTGGTTTGATTTCAACATTGATCATCAATTGATTGGCATTCACAAATTGCAAAATCGATTTAAGCGATGGCAGCGGTTCACCAGCATATTCCATACTATGCCAACTGCCGGCATCTAATTGCGCTAACTCACCCAGCGTAAATTGATCGGCGCGGCCTTTACCGTCTGAGGTACGATTCAACGTATCATCATGCAGCAAAAATGCTTTGCCATCGGCGCTCAATTTGGCATCACATTCAAACGCCCGATAACCCAAAGCGGCACCTAAACGAAAAGCGGCTAACGTATTTTCCGGCGCTTGTTTACCCGCGCCACGATGCGCCCAATAACGTGGATAGGGCCATGTTGGTAATGAACTCATACTGAAATTCTCCGGCCTTGCTGATCAAACCAGTGGCAATATTGTGCTGGCACACTCACGGGCAACTGATCGCCAGCCTGAATGTTGGTTTCAGCATGCAGGCGAACGGTAACGTCGTGGCCGCACAATGAACCGTATGCAAATGATTCTGCGCCTAACGCCTCAATCACATCAACCTGGATCATGGCAAAAGCCGCTTCTGGTGTCACAATCGATAGATGCTCCGGGCGAAACCCAAGCGTGGCCTCACCTTGCACCATGTCGGGCGCGCGCAACGCCAATGCTTTCGGTTCCAGACCTGGCTTGGCCGGGCGCAGCTTCACCGCCCCTGAAACCACATCAACCGGTAATAAATTCATCGCGGGCGATCCGATAAATCCGGCGACAAACGTCGAGGCGGGTTGATGATAGACCTCATAGGGCGTACCAATCTGCTCAATTCGACCGACATTCAATACCATCATCCGATCCGCCAGTGTCATCGCTTCTACCTGATCATGTGTCACATAGAGACTGGTGGTTTTCAGACGGCGATGCAATAACTCCAGTTCTAAGCGCATCTGGACACGAAGTTTGGCATCCAAATTCGACAATGGTTCATCGAACAGGAACACCGATGGTTCTCGCACGATGGCACGACCGATGGCGACGCGCTGACGCTGTCCACCAGAAAGTTCCCGTGGTTTTCGCTCCAGCAGATGCGCTAACTCCAACGTGGCCGCAACTTCATCGACGCGTTGGCTGATCTCTTTTTTCCCGATACCACGGATCTTCAACCCATATGACATATTTTCGCGAACGGTCATATGCGGATAGAGCGCATAGTTCTGAAATACCATCGCGATATCACGATCCGATGGTTCCAGTTCATTCACGGTGCGGCCAGCAATCGAGACCTGGCCATCACTAATCGTTTCCAGCCCTGCCACCATGCGCAGCAAAGAAGATTTGCCACAGCCGGAAGGCCCGACGATCACGACAAATTCGCCGTCTTGAATATCCATCGAAATATCGTGCAACACGGCATGTTTGCCATAGGTTTTTGCAACTTGTTGTAAGCTTAATTGTCCCATGATGAATTCTCTTATTTTTCTGAATCAACCAGACCTTTGACAAACCAGCGCTGCATCAGCAACACCACCAGCGCCGGAGGCAACATCGCCAGCGTCGCCGCAGTCATAACCAAATTCCAATCTGTCGCCGCATCCCCCGAACGGGAGATCATTTGCGTCACACCCACGACCACCGGCGACAATGACTTATCGGTGGTGATCAACAGCGGCCAGAGATACTGGTTCCAGCCATAAATAAATTGGATGACAAACAGTGCCGCAATCGTCGTACGTGACAGCGGTAATAAAATGTCTTTGAAGAAACGCAGCGGACCAGCCCCATCAATGCGGGCGGCTTCCGTTAGTTCATCCGGCACCGTCATAAAGAATTGGCGAAATAAGAACGTCGCGGTGGCAGAAGCGATGATCGGAATAATCAGCCCACCATAGCTGTTTAACATGCCCAGATCAGAGACCACTTGATAAGTCGGCATGATCCGCACTTCAATCGGCAACATCAGGGTGATAAAAATCATCCAGAAACAAAGACGACGGAATGGAAAACGGAAATAGACCACCGCGAACGCAGACAGAATTGAAATCGAAATTTTGCCCACCGCAATTCCCATGGCCATGATAAAACTGTTCCACATCATGGTGCCGACCGGATTGGCGCTTTCACCGACGCCACGGCCTAACACGGTGCGAATGTTTTCGATGAAATGACCGCCCGGTAACACCGGCATTGGCACAGCCAATATCTGCTCGGCTGACATGGTGGAGGCAACGACGGTCAGATACACCGGAAACGCAATGATGATGACACCCAAAGTCAAAACGGTGTACGTCAGCAGATCGAGATAAGGACGACGTTCCAGCATCTTAGTACTCCACTTTTCGTTCGACATAACGAAATTGCACAATTGTCAGCCCCACCACAATCGCCATCAGTACGACGGATTGTGCGGCAGAACCACCGATATCCAAGCCTTTAAATCCATCCTGATACACCTTAAACACCAGAATTTCGGTCGATTTACCGGGGCCGCCCTGTGTCACGGCATCAATGATGGCGAAGGTATCGAAGAAGGCATACACCACGTTCACCACCAGCAGGAAAAACGTGGTGGGTGACAGCAACGGAAAGGTAATGGACCAGAATCGTTTCCAGGGTCCGGCACCATCAATGGAGGCCGCTTCGAGTAACGATTTGGGAATACTTTGTAATCCGGCCAGAAAGAACAGAAAGTTGTAACTGATCTGCTTCCAGGCAGCGATTAAGATCACAAGCCCCATCGCCTGCTCACTATTGAGCAGATAGTTCCAGCTCACGCCCATCATTTTGAGCCAGTAAGCAATCAGCCCTATGCTTGGATTAAACAGAAAAAGCCACAACACGCCAGCCACCGCCGGTGCGACCGCGTAAGGCCAAATTAGCAGGGTTTTGAAAAACGAGGCCATGCGTAACACGCGATCAGCAAAATAGGCCAGCAGCAATGCTGATGTTAAGCCCAAGATTGCCACCCCTACTGCAAAGAAACCGGTGATCTGAAAGCTGCTCAGATATAAGGGATCGGTAAACAATCGAGTAAAGTTATCAAAACCGACGAACTGCATCCCCAGACCAAAGGCATCTTGCAAATACAGCGATTGATACAGGGCTTCACCTGCCGGGAGGAAAAAGAAAATAACGGTGATCGCCAATTGCGGTGCCAACAGCAAATAAGGCAACCACCGGGAATGGAAAACAACTTTTTTATCCATGAATTGAACCAACGGAAAGATGGCGGTCAACGACCGCCAATATCAAAGAAAATTACTTCGCGGTTTGTTCAAAACGTAGCAACAATTCGTTGCCACGTTTGACGGCATCATTCAGCGCTTGTTGTGGTTCTTTCTTACCAGACCAGACATTTTCCAGCTCTTCGTCAATCACAGTCCGGATCTGCGGCATGTTGCCTAAACGCAGGCCTCGTGATTTATCGGTCGTTTTCACCACCATCTGTTTGACAGAGACATCGGCCCCCGGATTTTTCTCATAGAAACCCGATTTTTTCGTCAGATCATACGCAGCCATCGTGATTGGCAGATAACCGGTCGACTGATGCCAGTCCGCCTGCACTTCAGGTTTCGACAGGAAGGTAAAGAATTTCGCCACACCTTTGTATTCAGCCTCCTTGTGACCATTCATCACCCACAGGGATGCGCCACCAATGATGGTGTTTTGCGGTGCGCCTTTCACGTCAGGGTAATATGGCAGCGTCGCGACACCGAAGTTGAATTTGGCACTTTTGCGAATGCTCGCCAGTGAAGAAGATGAGCCCATGAACATATCACATTCGCCAGAATAGAATTTGGCCTGTGACTCACTCTTGCGGCCACCGTAGCTGAACTCACCCGCTTTCATCATGTCACGCAGATTGGTGATATGACGAACATGCAACGGGCTATTAAAGACCAGACGTGCATCTAAACCGTCGAAACCATTGTTCTTGGTGGCGAAAGGTACGTTGTGCCAGGCCGAGAAACTCTCTAATTGCACCCATGACTGCCAATCGGTTGTGAAGGCACAACCCTCACCAGCAGCTTTCAGTTTTTTGGCATCAGCCATCAATTCCGGCCAGGTTACAGGCGGTTTTTCCGCATCCAAACCCGCTTTTTTGAAGGCGTCTTTGTTGTAATACATCACCGTGGTGGAGCTGTTAAACGGGAATGACATCATGTCGCCATTTGAGGCGGTGTAATAACCCGCCACTGCCGGAATGTAAGAAGCGGCATTAAAGGGCTCACCCTCTTCTTTCATCAATTCGGCAACCGGCTTGATCGCCCCCTTGGCATGCATCATGGTTGCCGTACCCACTTCATATACCTGAAGAATCGCTGGTGCATTACCAGCACGAAACGCAGCGATGCCCGCGGACAGGGTTTCGTCATACTCACCTTTGAAGACAGGAACAATTTTGTAATCGGTTTGCGAAGCGTTGAATTCGTTCGCCAACTGATTCACTTTGTCATTCAGCGGGCCCGTCATGGCGTGCCACCATTGAATTTCCACCGCTGCTTGCGCATTCGCGCATAACGAACCCAGAACCAGTAATGCTAGAGAGGATGATTTAAAAACGCGCATATATGAACCCAGTAATGTTGGAATTCGAATACGCTAGTTCATAGTTTTGACCGTTTTGTTACAACTTTGTGATCGTTTGTTAAAGCCCTCGATAGGATTACTATGTTCGATGCGAAAAATATGGGATTCTGATTATACGCCGATAGGCTGATAACCTTGCCATTCCGGGGTGAAAGGGATGCCGTCAGTCTGCGGTTCCAGATGCAGGTAATATTCACCTATCTGACTGAGCAATTTGCAGCCATCCACATCCTTTAGGTTGTCTTTATGCTGCTGATCTTTATCGGTCAGCAATACTGCGAGTGCCTGTTGTTTGGCTTCAGCCGCATTTTCCGCAACATAAAAATCGAACGCATGTAATTCCATCAATTCTGTTTTGCTATACGCCCCGACATTGACGAAAAAGAGTTTCGGAGACTGCGACTTCGGTGGTGTTTTGGATACAGACACGTTATAGCCATTGACCCAACGCAAGCGGCCATATCCATCAATGTGAATTTTATCCTGATCCCCAAACCAGTTTTTCCGAAGTGTTGGCCATGCCTCTTCCGGGTTTTCTGCGATCACAAACTGAATATCATGCACTTCGATATTTGATTTTCCGGCGTTACCACCCAGTGCGAAGACAAATAATTCCATGTGTGTTTTCCTGTATTGATGGCTTTCAAAGCTTGATGATTAGCTGGCTGACCATTTTATCAAAACAAAAGAGAATTACCTTTTACAGTAATTCTCTTTTTAGCTACACCGTAACTAAATGAAAGCTCAGCAAACCCTTATGACATCAACAGGAGTACGGTGGCGATCTTTCGTTATTGGAGTCGTGGATGACAAACTGGCGGAATGACACCATTAGGCTGGTTTGATTTCAAATCAACCTGGATAGAACCAGAAAAATGAGTGCTTCATTCAGGCCAAGATCATGTTAAATCGTTGACTCTTGATCCTCATTAAATGCCGTTATCTGCGCCACCTGAAACGTTTTCTGAAGCGATTGCAACTCTGTTTTATGCTGTTGAGCTAATTTTTGTAAGTATGAATCACCTTTAACAGTTAAATGTATTTCAACTTTACGTCGGTCATGTTCATTTTTTATACGATCTACCAGCCCTAATTCTTCACATCGTGTAAGTAAAGCAACTGTTGCGTTGTGGTTCATTTGAAGCCTTTCAGCAAGTTCTCCTACTGTAGCCCAGTTACGTCCTGGATATCCCCGAATATGCAAGAGTAACAAATATTGTAAAGGTGTTAATCCCTGCTCCTTTGCGGCAGTTTCACTAAAGTGAAGAAAACGCTTCAATTGATAACGGAATTCAGAGAGAGCCTCAAATTGTTTTTTTGTCAGCATTACACACTCTTTGGTTGAAATTTTTACAGAAGAACCTTACATTAATTATATCACAATGTGATACATTATGTATTATGTCGCCCATAACACAGGAGTTATCGATGCATAAGCAAATTCACCCTAAATCGCTTTACTGGGGAAATACTGTAATTCTATTGAATACTATAGATGAAGCAGGTTCAACTAACATCACGCCTATTTCATCAAGTTGGGCGCTATCGAATAACATCGTAATTGGACTTAGCTTAAATATAAAAGCGGTTGAAAATATTGAATTCTGTCCAGAAGTAGTGCTTAACATAGCATCAGAAAACCTTGCGGACAAAATTGAATCGATTGCCAAATATACGGGTAAGCAACCCGTTCCGCCGGAAAAATTGAATTCAGGTTTTAGTTATTGCGAAGACAAGTTTCTTTCCGGTGAATTCACCGCACAACAATCCCTGACAGTTCGACCACTCCGTATTCAGGAATGCGCTATTCAAGTTGAATGTTTGGTAGAAAATATTATTAAACGAGATAAACACGCCATTGTGGAATTAAAAGCAAGCTATATTCATGCGGAGGAGTCTCTTCTCAAAAATGGTGATATTCTTGATGCTAATGTGTGGAAACCATTGATTAATAATTTCAGAAGTTATCATGGAATTACAAAAAGCATAGGAAGGAACTTCCGGTTTGATAATTAGTTTAAGCGCCAGCTTTAAATATTATTTACTTCAAAAACCATAATCATATATGTATACCATTGGTAGTTGATTAGCGTTTCTTTACACATGTATTGAATTAGCTACATCCACTTACCAAATACTATTTTTAATATTTAGATATGAAAAGAGTAAATAGTAGTAATTAAATATTTAAGGCTATTTTTCGTCACTGAAGAGGCCATATATGAGCAAGCATAATCAAGTTTTACCATTAGTATATTCATGTTCGGGTTGTTCAAGTGCCGCACAAATGGCTAACTATTTAGCTATTCAACTAGATAGACAAGGCGATGCGGAAATGTCATGCATTGCCGGAGTTGGCGGGAACGTGAAGCAGTTGGTTCGCACCGCCTGCTCTGGACGACCAATTATTGCACTTGATGGCTGCCCCCTAGAATGTGTTAAAAATTGTCTAGCTATGCATGATATAAAGCCAACACAACATATTTTATTGAACTCTTTCGGGGTGAAAAAACGTCTCCGCACTGACTTTGATTTAGATGAAGCCAATATTTTGTTAAATAAAATCACAGAAATAGCTCAACACCTGGGAACAATAAATACAGAAAATATAGCTCCTATTACTTACTGATTTTTAAACATAGCCAAGCGTGGAGTTCCCTGACATGCATATAATAAGACGTCTTAAGGAAGGTTTTTCACCGCTTGGATTTCATCTCCTCTTAGAGCCTGACTTTCAGACGATGGAGTAAAATCAGGAAGCCCGGCCTATAGATCGGGCTTCCTGCCATAATCAGATCCATGCAAAGTGGTTTATAACTTCTTCGCTAGCGTTTTCACTTTGCTTAATTGTTTTGACGACAACTTTTTGCTGGTCGTCTCAAATAACGTTAGAGCTTCCTTGTGCCCTTTGTTCGCGGCAGCCAGAATCCATGCATTCCCCATGATTTTATCTGATTTTCCGCCACGTCCGGTTAGCAACAAGACACCGAGAGAATATTTAGACTCCAGGTGCCCTAATCGCGCAGCCTTTTCATAGAACTTTCGGCTGGCTGCAACATCTTTCGCCACACCTCGGCCATTGGCTAAGGCATCTGCTTTTTGATACAACGCAGCAGGGTGGCCTTGGTTCGCAGCTTTATCAAACCATTCATAGGCCATCCTTTCGTCACGAGGAACCCCACGTCCCGCAGCATAGGCAGCACCTGTCATAAACTGAGCGTCCGCTTTCCCTTGCTGCGCTGCCTTTAAAAACCACTGCGCGCCTTTCGTATAATCCTGACTTACACCTAAACCATTGGTGTAATTTAAGCCCAGTTGATATTGGGCCTGAACATCACCTTGTTCGGCCTTTGTCATGATCTGTGAGGTGCTTTTTGACACCGTCGTAACACATCCACTCAGCATGAGTAGTGCAATCAATAAAATGCCAAATGGGTTGCCACGCAAGAAACTCATATAGATGCGCCCTTCACCGATTATTCCTGAATATCTAATAAACTTCTGGTTGCAGTAACGACTTCATCAGTCACTTGTTTATTCGCTGCCGTCGCCAGAGTGTCAGCTTCTTTTTGCATTGATGCCTCAATATTAGCGTTATATTGATCCACTGTAGCTTGCTGTTCAGGCGTAAGATGATTTAAATCTGCGATATTCGCTTCATAAGCCTGTAATTCTTGAGTCAATTGAATAGTGGTCTGAGCCGCTGTTTTATATTGAGCCAACGCTCCAACAACCGAATTTGCAGACGCATGGGCCAGCGCATTCTCTGACGCATGGGCAGCATTCAAGCGTCCTAACTCACTTGCGAATGATCCTCTTGTTGAGCCTAGCCCATCATTTGCGTAACCATATGGATTGCCATTCAATTTTGCGCTCACACCCGCACTGTCACTCGATTTTCCACTACTGTTACTGTTGCCACCGCCGTTGCCACCTTTCGCATAGACCGCATGGTAGCTGAGAAGTCCATCATCAGAATTAAAAGAGAGCGGTGCGAACGCAAATACGCCGATATAAACACATCCGACCAATGTGTTTTTCAAGAGTGTCGAATATTTCATAGATACTTCCCCATACAACGTCACAGTTTTACCGGTGTAAAACTTGGTTTAAGCACATTGTTAGCATAGATAAAAAAAAAGGAAAAACACATCAAATTAGGGAAACAAATCAAAGGGGATTCGATAGAAAATGCTCATTTAGGCGGTTGGTTTTCACCCATTATGGGTGTAGGCTTCATATGCTGCATGTTTGTAACATTGGATGTTTTTATGCGACTTAATAATTGTGTTTCATCAATTATCCATTGGTTCAAAAAGGAACATCAGGTCAGTATCGATAACCTTGTCTGCGAAGGTTTATTGGATGAGTTTTCACAACAGGAAATCACGCGTAGTCTGCACTGGCTCACTGAGCAAAAATTAATTTGTTGCCCCGATGCAACTGAAGAACCCTTTGTCATCTTATTTGATGAAGTTGCATATTCTGAAAAGAATTGGACTCTCACTGAGCTGGCTGAAGTTCTGTCGCTGGATTTTGAAAACTACCTCATTGAAGTGTAAGACAAATAAAAACCAAATATAAATAATGCATGACATAAATGAGAAACGTCTACGTACTCGTTCCTTAGCATCGTATATAGGGCGGATTCAATTACAAATACTGGCGCCGATTGCATTTAAACTGGCGTGTTTGGCCATTTGAAAACATGAGGCTCCACCATACTTTTAACTCAAGATAACACAACAACTTTTGCCGCCTTATGCAGCACCAATCTCATGCCCGACGCTATACCGAGTTTTTTGGGACACCCGTACAGCTAGGTGTGAATCCCCAAATTAGCTTTTCAGCCATTGATGCTTTACGCCCTTTTCTGACGGTGAACGAAAGCATGTGGCAGGTATTCGAACCTGATTTGCGTCGCCGTTTGAATGAGCTTGATGCAACAGCAACAACGACGCAGCGAGTACAGGCGCTGTTGTTGGAATTAATCCCCAGCAATATTGCAACGATTGATGAAGTCGCAGACCGCCTTGCTATGAGTAAAAGAACATTGCAGCGCCGCCTGGAAAATGAAGGTGAAAATTTTCGGGCTTTATTGAATGAAACGCGGGAAAAATTAGCGCGTCACTATCTGAAAGAAACATCGTTGTCGGGTGGCAAAATTGCCTTTCTACTCGGATTCGAAGATCCCAACTCTTTTTATCGCGCCTTTCAGGATTGGACTGGGCAGACACCTGAGCATACGCGGCACAATATTCATCTCAATTAAGGAGATTCTGATGTCTGATTCAGCGAATTCAAGACGAGTGCTGCTTGCAGGTGCAACGGGGCTCGTCGGTTCTCAAATCCTCAATGCCTTAGTCGAGGATGAAGGCGTGTCTGAAATACATGTATTGAGCCGCAGGCCACTGTCATTTGATCATTCGAAAATCATAACCCATATTGTGAATTTCAGCGCTTTGCCCGTTTTACCTGCCATCGATGAGGTGTATCTGGCACTTGGAACAACCATACGGGTGGCTGGCAGTCAGCAGGCATTTCGGGCGGTAGATCTGGAGGCTAATCTTGCTGTCGCCAAAGCAGCGGTGGCTTCCGGCGCTACACGGTTAGCGCTGGTCAGTGCGGCTGGTGCAAACTCGCATTCGACAGTGTTCTACAATCGCGTAAAGGGTGAACTGGAAGATGCACTCAATACCTTACCACTCTCTGCTTTGGTCATTGCTCGGCCATCAATTTTGCTAGGAGACCGAGATGCACTGAAACAGCCGTTGAGGCTGGGAGAAAAGATTTCGATCCCGATTGCAAAATTGCTCTCACCGCTTCTTCCCACCAACTACAAACCTGTCCATGCGATATCGGTTGCGCAAGCATTAGTCAAAACTCTGCCTTCAACCCAAGGTACGATGGTGCTTAATTCACAGATGTTGTCTCAAATTGGCTGGTTTAACTGAGGTGAGATGTCATCGTTTGCAAGTCTATTGGCATATACGGCTAGCGTCATAACGCAATGATCCACATAAACTGAATACCAAGAAATGCGGCTCAACATGACTCGCATCATTGGTACAGATTGAGGAGTTGCGTTATGAATACGAAAGTTGCGTTGGTAACAGGAGCATCATCAGGCATTGGTGAAGCTATGGCACTAAAATTAAAATCGCTTGGCTACACGGTCTATGCGGCTGCCCGAAGAGTAGAACGCATGAGTGCACTGACACAGGCAGATCAATGGATGTCACGGATGAGGCCTCTATGCGTTCTCAAGGTGCTGGCCGTATCATCAATATCACATCCATGGGTGGAAAATTGCATACACCACTGGGAGCCTGGTATCACGGAACAAAATTTGCTCTCGAAGCTATCAGTGATTGTTTACGCCTGGAACTTCAGCCCTTTGGTATTCATGTCGTAGTTATTGAACCAGGCGGCATTAAAACAGAATGGGCCGACATCGCCGCCGGAATTGATTGCCGACACCATCGCAAAAGCAGTAACCAGCAAACGCCCAAAAACTCGCTATGCCGTTGGATTTGGTGCAAAGCCATTACTGTTCATGCGAAAAATACTCTCTGACAGAGCTTTTGATGGATTAATGCGAATGGCTACAGGTATTCAGAATAACAAAGCAGATTAAACAGCCAATTATTATCAGTTAATTTTGATTGCACTGTTTATTCAAAACCAACGATTTTTCAATGCATCCTGACAAACTTTGTCTACTTGTTCTCTTAACCAAATATGCGCTGAATCTAATTGCAAGCGGGGGTGCCACATCATCGAAATCGTAATATCTTTGGTACGAACTGGCAGCTCAAATGCCCACAAACTAGAGCTGTCAGAATTCAATGGTTCATTCAGCAAAAATGAAGCTGGCACTAAAGCGATCAAATCTGAATTTCTGGCTACCTCAAGTGCTGCCGGAAAACTGGGTACGGTAGCTGCGATATGCCGTGTTACATATTGTGCTTTGAGCTCTTCATCGACTGGTCCTGAAAAATCACCGCTTCGAGAAGCAATGATATGGCTAAATTGGCAATATTCTTGGGTTGAAACTACTTTACACTGATCAAGCGGATGTCCTTTTCTGACCACGCTGACAAAGCGATCATAAAACAAAGCTTTTACCCGGATCTCAGGCCCCATATTTTTAATCACGCCAATTTCTAAATCTACCTTTCCTTCCCGAAGCGCCTCTGGGCTTTTTTGTTGTTTTGGCATGAATCGTAAACGAACTCTTGGCGCTTGTTTTGCAAAATGATTGATGAGTGTAGGGGCAAATGTTTCAACAAATCCTTCGTTTGCTCTGATGGTAAAAGTCCGTTCAAGTGAGGCTAAATCAAGTGGTTGGATATTCGGTTGCAGAATATCTAATACATCACGCACCGCGAGTCGAGTCCGCTCCTGAATAGACTCCGCATAAGGAGTTAGAACCATTTTTCGTCCGGCACGGACAAGCAATGGGTCACCCGTAATTAAACGCAAACGAGTCAATGTCCGGCTCGTCGCTGAGGCACTTAAACCTAACTGGTAAGCTGCACCCGCGACGCTTTTCTCCGCAAGTAAAACATCCAGTGCAGTGAGCAGGTTCATATCAGGGATCGTCATCAGTTTCCTTACTCAACGTTTTGTTGCATTAAAAGATAGGGCGTTTCATGCAACTATAAAATTAACTTTATGCTTCTTCCGCCATATGTACAGGCAATTTATATTGCTAATCGTTCAAAGGAGCGAGGTAAACATAGATGACACTATTCATGAATCAACCCGGTGATGATGGGTTGCCAGGTAAAGAACGATTATTTGCAATGCTGGCGATCATGGTCACGACCACAATGAATGTTTTCGACGGTTCGATGATTAATATCGCATTACCTCAAATGGCAACATCATTGGGTGTTGCTGCTTCTGATGCGGTGTGGATTGCCAATAGCTACTTACTCTCTGTTACGATGTCTCTTGCTATTTTTTCAGCATTGGCAACACGAGTGGGTTTTCGTACACAGTTTATTGGTGGATTGATTGTTTTTACCTTGTCTTCTGCTGGCTGTGCTTTGTCATCGTCATTATCCGTACTCGTAATGATGCGTTTTATTCAGGGAATTGGTGGCGCAGCAACGCTCAGTATTGCTCCCGCACTCCTCAGGACTATTTTCCCAACTCGATTACTTGGGCGGATTTTAGGAATAAATGCATTATTAATTGCATCATGTACTGCAGTCGCCCCCTTGGTTAGTGGCACTTTGTTAGCGACGTTAAACTGGTCATGGCTATTTTTGATCAACATTCCGTTAGGAATGAGCGCAGTCATTTTTTCTAAACAATTTCTACCCAAACCTGCGCAGCTTGATACCCGGCCGTTAGATAAACTAGGCGCACTATTTTCTGTGATCATGTTGGGCAGCACCATTTTGTGTGCGAACACGTTTTCTAAACATATTTCCGGAAATAACAAAAATCTTGCTGCACTTTATGCGATAGCCATCTTAGTGAGCGGAATGGCATTCATTTACCGCCAGCGCAAAGCCATTGCGCCCTTGCTGCCTTTAGAAATATTTGCGAATCGACGGTTTTCTTTATCGGCAATTACGTCCTTCGTTTCTTTTATCGCTCAGGGCATTACTTTTATCGCACTACCATTCTTATACGAAAGTGTTTATGGCTATAGCCCTTTAATATCAGCCCTGCTTTTTCTTCCCTGGCCGATAGGGATTATTCTGGCGGCCCCACATGCGGGGCGGTTAGCTGATAAGAAAAATCCGGCGATGATTTCAACGTTTGGTCTGGTCGTCTTTTGTATCGGGTTAATCCTATTGATCGGTTTACCACAAACGCCCTCAGTCACAGATATTGTCTTACGAAGTTTGGTCTGTGGTATTGGTTTTGGTTTGTTCCAAAGCCCAAATAACCGGGAAATGATGGCAAATGTGGCGACAAATTTTAGCAGTTATGCTTCTGGCGTACTGGCAATGATGAGAACGTTTGGCCAATGCCTTGGCACCACGCTGATTGGTATTATGCTCTCCCGATCTGATGCTATGGGTTCTGGACACACATTTATCTATTCTGAAAATACTGTTCACCAAGGGTTGTGGTTTGCTTCTGGCTCAGTATTTTTAGCCATTTTATTCAGTATTAGTCGGATTAAAAAATAAAGTGCGATGATATGGCAAACTTGCTCAAAGATTAAAAAGTCTGAAATGCAAATAATTGAGCAGCCGACATCATTTATATGGTCATGTCCCAGACCTCAGTAGGTGACATGATTTTTAGGTGTATTTTGTGCCATGATCCCAGCCAGATGGTGAGGTGTATATAACTCTTCCAGATAAGAAATATCAATTTCAGAGAACGCAAGATCAGTTGCTTTCACTGCTGTTTCGATATTGCTGATTTTAGTTGTACCCACAACTGGAGATGTCACTTTGGTGAGCAACCAGGCAAGGGATATTTCTGTCATGGATACCGCATATTTTTCAGCCAGTGCAACCACTCTTTGAATGACCAATCTATCCTGCTCCGCAGTTGCATCGTATTTAAACTTAGCAAATGCATCCTCTGACAAACGCTTCGAGATTTCATCAGATCTTTTGGCCAAACGACCACTGGCTAAGACGCTGTATGGGGTAAGTGCTATGTTTTTTAAATCACAATATGGTTTCATTTCCCGTTCTTCTTCACGGTAAATCAGATTGTAGTGACCTTGAACAGAGACAAATTTGGCAAACCCTTCCCGCTCAGCCAGCGCATTTGCTTCAGCAAGTTGCCAAGCAAAACAATTCGAGACGCCAATATGACGAACCTTACCCGCCTTTACCGCATTATTGAGACCTTCCATCACATCATACAGATTGCTACGGTGATCCCACATATGAAGAATGTATAAATCGATATACTCCATCCCGAGATTGGATAGACTCCTATTGAGCATCGTTTCAATGTGGTTTTGCGTGGAGATTTGGTTAAGTTGTTCTGGTGTTCGAGGCATAAATTTTGTTGCGACGACGACATCATGACGAGGCGCTAACGCTTTTAATGCCTGACCAAGATATTGCTCACTTGTACCATTCTGATAGCTGATTGCGGTATCAAAAAAATTGATGCCAAGTTCAAGACCTCGTTTAATGATTTCCAGAGAATACTGATAATCAAGTGTCCAGCTATGCATTCCATTAGTGGGGTCTCCGAACCCCATACATCCCATACAGATCCGGGAAACATTCAACTCTGTATTCCCTAATTTTGTATATTCCATGAGCATACCTATCTAAATTATGCGTATGACAACGACCTAACGCGTTCTAATCAGCCAGCCTTTCATGAATAACTTGCTTGAATTTATTCAGCTTTTCGACAGAAGGAGCCATCGCTTCATAAAACGCAATCGGTTCGGCATAGGTCATTCCTACATATAAAGCACTGGACTTCATCGGCGTCAAAACCTCATCTATGGTGCTATTGATAAGCCCATCCTTTGAGTAGGTGAACTGAGTTGCCCCTGCTGTAGTGATGACCAGCATTTCTTTGTTTTTTAATGCAATGCCTTCTGGTCCGAATGCCCAGCCATAACTCCAGACGGCATTTAAGTAAGCTTTCAGCATCGGCGTTAAATTGAACCAGTGAATTGGGAACATAAAGATCACGCGCTCAACACCCTCATATGCGGCTTGCTCAGCAGCCACATCAAATTGGGTCATATCATCACCGTACAAGGATTCCAGATTTCTTACGGTGACACCTGGTAAGCCCTGAACTATGTTTTCCAGCGACTTAATTGCATTTGAACGGTCAGGATAAGGGTGTGACACAATCACAAGAGTTTTCATTTTTATCTCCAAAATGTAAGAAAAAGGTTTATGCCTAATCAGCGGCTACGCCTTCAACGAGCCACACATTTGAGTCAGCACACGCAACACGGTCACGGAAAATTTCCTGATATTCTGGCGAATCGTGCCATGCCTTAGCTTTTTCCATGCTGTCGAATTGGAGCATTACGACATGCCCCTGCGGTGGCAGGCCTTCTATCGTGATCACATCACCACCAAGTGCAATTCGTTTACCACCGTAACGTTTGTAAGTGGACTCCACCGTTTCTCTATAGACTTTCATGCCGTCTAAGTTGTGGATTTTTACATCGAAAATAAAATACGCAGGATTTGGTTTTTCCATTGAATTCACAGATGCCTCAGTTAGTCACTCTCAACTTGTGTGACGCAGTATGAGTCAAACTATTTATAACTTTAATGGCATGTATGGTTGAAGAATATTTAACCCATAGTTAATAATTGAAGTGCGCATTTTGAACCACACCAGCAATGAGGATTGCGTATGGAAGTTTCACAGCATGTCAGAGCGATACTCTCATTTGTCGAAGCTGCCGATTTAAATAGCTTTACAGCAGCCGCCAGAAAGCTTGGTATCAGCCCAGCCGCGGTTAGTAAAAATATTGCAGGATTGGAACAAGTACTCGGTGTTCGGTTAATGAACCGAACCACTCGAAAAATAAATCTCACTGAGGATGGCGAAGCATTTCTGGCCCAGTCACGAATTGCACTGGAAGCCTTAGAAACGGCCGTAGACAATATTGTGGCCAGAAAAATGGAAATGAGTGGTCATGTCAAAATTTCAACCAGCGCTTCTTTTGGCAAAGAGCAACTTCTTCCGGCACTTCCTGGGTTAATGGCTCAATATCCGCATTTATTGATAGAGGCCGATTTTGATGATCGTGTCGTCGATTTGGTTCGTGATGGGTATGACATTGCGATCCGAGGTGGACGCATTGTTGACTCCTCATTGATCACGCGGCCAGTCTGTCAACTCAATACGGTGCTTGTTGCCGCGCCAGCATATTTATCCCAACATGGTGTTCCTCAATGCCCGGACGATTTAAAAGAACATCGTTTGCTCGTGCGCCGTTTTTTAGGGGGACGAGTAAGCCCATGGGGATTCAAAAGTGAAGACGGTAGCTTGTCTCTTCTCGATCCAGAACCAGCCGTATTAAAAATATCCTCGCCAGAAGCGTTGCTACAAGCAGCAGAAGCAGGTTTAGGGATCGCTCAAGTGGGTGTTCGTATTGCTTATCCGCTTCTTGAACAAGGAAAATTAAATACAGTTCTTTGGGGACAATACGATCCAGGCAATTACGAAATGGTGATCCAGTACCCGCATCGTTCTTTCATTGCCCCTAGAGTTAAAGCAACTGTAGATCATTTGCTTAAGCACTTTGAAAATGACACAACCCTACACATTCCATTGGAAAAACTGGCAAATTTTGCGTATCAGGAATAAAAACTCATTGTTCCATGGCTGGTATAAGGAGATATAACTGGTTGGCTTATCCCTTTAATTATCTGTGAGTGGCCATTGAACTGACAAACTTCTACCACTACCTAGTGAATGGTGAGTTCCAATACCAGACCAGGTGACATAACGAATTTCAGAGGTTTGGACATACTTTTTCTTATGTCAGGCTATCCTTGTTCATAGTTTGCGCTAACACGAAAATTTTCCAAAAGCGTTCTATGGCATTTCGCATTTTGTAGTGCCGTTACGTACTTCCTTGCCCCGGACTAGTACAACACATCTAATGATTGCGTCTAAAAATCATGTATTCATTTTGTTAAAAAAGGTATGATCCGCCGGTTTTCTCAACAGTAGAAATTGAGCAATATTTGAACACTATGAATATGAAAAATACTCACGCGCCTCGGGTTGGTGTAATCAGCTTGGGCTGCCCTAAAAATCTTGTCGATGCGGAACGCATTTTGACGCAACTGCGTACTGAAGGTTATGACGTTGTAAACAATTACGACAACGCCGAACTGGTCATTGTTAACACCTGCGGCTTTATTGACAGCGCAGTACAAGAATCACTGGAAGCGATCGGTGAAGCATTGCAGGAAAACGGCAAAGTGATCGTGACTGGCTGTCTGGGTGCGAAAGAAGATCAAATCCGCGAAGTGCACCCCAAGGTGCTGGAAATTTCCGGCCCGCACGCCTATGAGCAGGTATTAGGTCATGTTCATAAATACGCACCGAAACCTGAACATAATCCGTTCCTGAGCCTGGTGCCGGAGCAAGGTGTCAAACTGACACCAAAACACTACGCCTATCTGAAAATTTCCGAAGGGTGTAATCACCGTTGTACCTTCTGCATCATTCCATCGATGCGTGGCGATCTCGACAGCCGCACCATCGGTGATGTATTGGGTGAAGCTAAGCGCCTAAAAAATGCCGGCGTCAAAGAGATTCTGGTGATTTCGCAAGATACCTCGGCCTACGGTGCTGATATTAAACACCGTACCGGTTTCTATGAAGGCTCACCAGTCAAAACCAGCATGCTCGGTTTATGCGAAGAGTTGTCCAAGATGGGCATGTGGGTGCGTCTGCATTATGTCTACCCTTATCCGCATGTGGATGATGTGATCCCCCTGATGGCTGAAGGCAAGATCCTGCCGTATCTGGATATTCCGCTGCAACATGCCAGCCCGCGTATTCTGAAGCTGATGAAACGTCCGGGCGCCGTGGAGCGCACGCTGGAACGAATTCAGGAATGGCGTCGTATCTGCCCGGATCTGACTCTGCGTTCAACTTTCATCGTCGGTTTCCCAGGGGAAACAGAAGAAGACTTCCAGATGCTGCTCGATTTCCTCGAGAAAGCGGAACTGGACCGTGTTGGTTGCTTCAAATACAGCCCGGTTGATGGTGCTAAAGCCAACGAATTGCCAGATCCAGTGCCTGAGGAAATTAAGGAAGAACGCTTCCACCGCTTCATGGAACTGCAACAGAAGATCTCAGCCCGCCGTCTGGCCGCCAAGATCGGACGTGAGTTGGATGTCATCATTGATGAAGTTGACGAAGAAGGTGCAATTGGCCGTAGTTTTGCCGATGCGCCAGAAATTGATGGTGTCGTTTATTTAAACGATGAAACGTCACTGAAACTAGGTGATATTGTCAGAGTTAAAATAGAAAATGCTGACGAATATGATCTGTGGGGTTCTGTTATTCGTTAATGATACGCCAGAAATAAATAAGGCCGGCATAATACCGGCCTTTATTTTAATTATTTTTTAAAAATCATATTTCATTGCTAGTTGGAAATCATTCGCTGCATCAACAGCCGATCCCGTTACAGGATCTTTAACGGGTAAAAAAGACGTAGCTTCTTTATTATTAATTCGGTATTCCGCCATAATCATTAAACGGCGATTAAATTTATAGCTGGTACCCAAGGTATAATAATTAACGGTATCTTCTTTCACTCCCGCACTGTTTTCAGCAACCTGTTTATTCCAGGTAGACATTAATCCAACCCCATTCAGAAAACTATATCCTAACGCGGCTTCATAACCAGTATGGTCATAAAGTGTCGTGGCCGTTGTCGTGCTACTGGTTACTTTGCCGGTGGTCAGATTGGCGGTTGTTGTCGTGGTCGATGTCGATTTGAAAACCCAGTTGTTACCCTTGCCAAAATTAAATGCGGCATACCATGCTTTATCATCGAATTTCAGACCGGCAGTCCACAGTGATGCATCATCCAGAGCACCCTGCTTACCAACGGTATAGGAAGCACCGGCACTGATGAGTGAAGTCATTTTATAGGCTGCTGCCGCTCCATACGCTGCATTATTTTTATCTGTTACAGTCTCCGAGCTGCCACCCGTGCAAGGCGCATCGGCACAGGTATCCTGCGCATTGCGGAATTTATAATCCGCATCAAACTGCAGATTGCCGAACGTGCCGGAGTATTTCAGCACGTCCGTCGCCCGTTTGGTCGCAAACTTATCGACGCCAACTCCCAGCCCATGGTTGCCATAACCATCTGTCAGGGCGACATCGGTCCATGATGTCACCAGATTCGCAGCCCCATTCTGGCGCCCAAATGTGACCACACCAAAATCGCTGTTACTTACACCACCATAGGCCAGACGAGTCGCTACACTGTCATTTTTCTCGGTATCGTTTGTGGGAACGGTGGAAGGTGTAGCCTTGTCACCGACATTCAACTGACCTTCATAGGCACCTATTGCTGTATTTTTTTCATCAATCTTGGTTTTACCTTTTAAACCCAACCGCATAAAGGTATTGGAGCCATATAATTCGCTGTCACGGGCATCGCCAAATATATGCCCCGCATAAGCGCGGCCAGACATATCAATAGCGCCATATTCGTTATTAACTAAAGAAACGGCATTCGCCTGGGTTGCCACAAATAAACCAACAGATGTCAAAATTAATCTTTTCATCATCAAAATCCTTATTTCAGATAAAAAGCACCCTTTGAACAGAATGCTCACTTAAAAATATTTTTAATTAAATTAAAAAATAACGATTATTTGTTTTAATTAATCAAGATAACCATAACTATGCATAATAGATTTTGCTTTATTACCCTTGAGGTAATTTAGCAAGGCGGTAGCCGCTGGATTATCTTCACCCTTTTTCAGTAACACAGCATCTTGTGTTAACGGGCTATATAATGAAGCTGGAACAATCCAAGCAGATCCTTTTGTGATTTTCCCGTCTTTATAAACCTGTGACAACGCAACAAAACCCAGTTCAGCATTACCACTCTCAACAAATTGTTGTACCTGCATAATGTTTTCGCCCTGAACCAATTTGGCACTCACTGTTGATGTCAATCCCAGTTTATCCAACGCCTCAAAGGCAGCAGCGCCATACGGTGCAGTTTTTGGGTTACCAACTGCCAAATGGCTATAACTTGCGCTTTTCAAGACCGCACCCGCTGCATCCACTTTTGTCGAATCGGCAGACCATAACACCAGTTGTCCTTTGGCGTAGGTGAATTGGGTATCAGCCAGCGCCAGTTCCGACTTCACCAGTTTTTTGGGGGTTTTGCTGTCAGCACTGATCATGACTTCAAAAGGTGCCCCATTCTGAATCTGGGTAAATAATTTACCGGTGGAACCCGCAGATATCAGTAAGGTATTGCCCGTATCTTGCTTGAATGATTTGGCAATCTCTTCCAACGGTTGCTGAAAATTGGCGGCAACGGCGACTTTAACTTCGTCAGCCATGCTTAAACTTGGCAGTAATACTAATAAGGCCAGTGTGAGTGGATGTTTCGGTGATGGCAGCATAAGTTTCTCCCTGAGTATCTACTTTGCGTTATGCATACTGATGCACAATTCCTACCAAAAATGAAATGAGACAATCCAGCCAAAAGCAAAACAAACCAAAAACAGAGATAAATTATTATATGTATATATAAAATAAAGAGTTTTTACTAAATTCGATTTTCTTGTGTTCTCTTGATGCATGAACAAAACACACAAACTGGATATGCATTTTGTTGCACAACCACCACTAAAACATGACAAATGTGACATTACGCACAGATTTAAGGCATAAAAAAACCCGGCCAAGATACTGGGCCGGGTTCATGAGCACATTTACTAATCTGGACTATTCAATACCCTGACTACGCAGATAATCTTCGTAGTTGCCACCGAAGTCGATGATCTTCTCAGGAGTGATTTCCAGAATACGACCCGCCAGTGAGCTTACGAATTCACGGTCGTGCGAGACGAAAATCAGTGTGCCCTGATACATCTCCAGCGCCATATTCAGCGATTCGATCGATTCCATATCCAAGTGGTTGGTTGGTTCGTCCATGATCAGGATGTTCGGTTTTTCCATCATCAGTTTACCGAACAACATACGGCCCTTTTCACCACCAGACAGCACTTTGACTTTCTTCTTGATGTCGTCCTGACCGAACAGCAAACGCCCCAGTATGCTGCGCACCGCCTGCTCATCATCGCCTTCCTGTTTCCACTGGCACATCCAGTCAAACACGGTCAGGTCGGTGTCGAAGTCTTCCGCATGATCCTGCGCGTAATAGCCGATCTTGGCATTTTCCGACCATTTGATCGAACCGCTATCCGGTGTCAGTTCGCCCACCAGCGTCTTGATCAGCGTGGATTTACCGATGCCGTTGGTACCGATGACCGCCACCTTTTCGCCTACTTCCATCATCATGTTGAAACCTTTGAACAGCGGGCCATTGTCATAGCCTTTGCTCAGGTTTTCGATTTCCAGAATGTTGCGATACAGCTTCTTATCCTGTTCAAAACGGATGAACGGGTTCTGACGGCTGGAGGCTTTCACTTCTTCAATCTTGATCTTATCGATCTGTTTCAGACGTGATGTTGCCTGACGGGATTTGGATGCATTGGCACTGAAACGAGAAACGAATGATTGCAGATCAGCAATCTGCGCTTTCTTCTTCGCGTTGTCGGCCAGCAGACGTTCCCGCGCCTGCGTCGCTGCGGTCATGTATTCGTCATAGTTGCCCGGATAAACACGCAGTTCGCCGTAATCCAGATCCGCCATATGGGTACAAACCATGTTCAGGAAGTGACGGTCATGCGAGATGATAACCATGGTACTTTCACGCGCGTTCAGTGTCTCTTCCAGCCAGCGGATGGTATTGATATCCAAGTTGTTGGTTGGTTCGTCGAGCAACAGAATATCTGGATTGGAAAACAGCGCCTGCGCCAGCAGCACACGCAGTTTCCAGCCCGGAGCCACTTCGCTCATCAGACCGTTGTGCTGTTCTACCGGAATACCGACACCCAGCAACAGTTCGCCAGCGCGTGCTTCGGCAGTATAGCCGTCATATTCTGCTACTTTGGCTTCCAGCTCAGCCGCGTGCATATAGTCATCATCGGTCGCTTCCGGATTCGCATAAATGCTATCGCGCTCATGAATGGCCGCCCACAGTTCGGTGTGTCCCATCATGACCACGTCCAGGACGCGCTTATCTTCATACGCAAACTGATCCTGACGCAGCTTACCGATACGTTCATTCGGATCGAGCGCGACATTGCCGGCGGTCGGTTCCAGATCGCCACCCATGATTTTCATGAAGGTGGATTTACCACAACCATTGGCACCGATCAGGCCGTAACGATTACCACCGCCAAATTTGACAGAGATATTTTCAAACAGTGGCTTAGAGCCGAACTGCATTGTGATGTTATTGGTACTAAGCACTTTAATTACCTTATAAAAAAACGGCCCCGAAACCGGAGCCGCCTATATTCTTCCGGATTACTTGTTGTTGTTCGGGCGTAATGCCGGGAACAGGATCACATCGCGGATAGTGTGGCTGTTGGTGAACAACATCACCAGACGGTCGATACCGATACCCTGACCGGCTGTTGGTGGCAAACCGTGTTCCAGCGCGGTGACGAAGTCTGCATCGTAGAACATTGCTTCGTCATCACCCGCTTCTTTCTGGGCAACCTGTGCCTGGAAGCGTTCAGCCTGATCTTCTGCATCGTTCAGCTCAGAGAAACCGTTGGCGATTTCACGACCACCGATGAAGAATTCAAAGCGGTCAGTGACTTCTGGGTTCTCATCATTACGACGCGCCAGAGGTGATACAGCCGCTGGGTATTCGGTGATGAAAGTTGGCTGATGCAGCATGTGTTCTGCGGTTTCTTCGAAAATTGCCGTGATCACATGGCCCAGTTCCCAGCTTTTCATCAGCTCGATGTGGTGACGTTTTGCTACCGCAATTGCGCCTTCCAGCGTAGTCAGCTCTTCCGCTTTCACGTCGTTGGCATATTTCAGGATAGATTCAACCATAGTCATGCGCGCAAATGGCTGACCGAAGTCGATTTCGATACCTTCTTCGCCGTCTTTCGCGTAACGAACTTTAGTGGTGCCGTGGATATCCTGTGCCAGTGTGCGCAGCATCTCTTCGGTCAGATCCATCAGATCGTTGTAGTCTGCATACGCCATATAGAATTCCAGCATGGTGAATTCTGGGTTATGACGAACAGAGATACCTTCGTTACGGAAGTTACGGTTGATTTCATAGACACGCTCGAAACCACCGACCACCAGACGTTTCAGATACAGCTCTGGTGCAATACGCAGATACATGTCGATATCCAGCGCATTGTGGTGCGTGATGAACGGACGCGCAGACGCACCGCCAGGAATGACTTGCATCATCGGAGTTTCTACTTCCATGAACTGTTTGTTGTTCAGGAAGTTACGGATACCGTTGATCACCTGATTACGGATCTGGAAGGTACGGCGGGAATCTTCATTAGCGATCAGATCCAGGTAACGCTGACGGCAGCGCGCTTCCTGATCGGTCAGGCCTTTATGTTTTTCTGGCAGCGGGCGCAGTGCCTTGGTCAGCAGACGAATGCTGGTGGTGTGCACAGACAGCTCGCCAGTATTGGTACGGAACATGTAGCCTTCCACGCCAACGATGTCGCCCAAGTCCCATTTTTTGAACTGTTCGTTGTAAAAACCTTCTGGCAGGTCATCACGAGTCACGTAAATCTGGATCTTGCCGCCCATATCTTGCAGGGTAGCGAAAGCAGCCTTACCCATGATACGGCGAGTCATGATACGACCGGCGATCTTCACATAATGTTTGCCAGCTTCCAGTTCTTCCTGAGTCTTGTTGTCAAAAGCCGCGTGCAAATCGCTGGAAATCTGATCACGACGGAAATCGTTCGGGAACGGATTACCCTTGGTACGCAGTTCAGCCAGTTTGGCACGGCGCTGCGTCATTTCATTATTAAATTCCTGAACGTCCAGTTCGTTTTCAGTAGTTTGGTTTTGTTCTGACATGATGATTCCTGCTTGGATTACAGCCCGGATTTCAGGCTGGCTTCAATAAATTTGTCCAGATCGCCATCGAGTACTGATTGCGTGTTACGGGTTTCAACACCAGTACGCAAATCTTTAATGCGCGAATCGTCTAATACATAAGAACGGATCTGACTGCCCCAGCCGATGTCTGATTTCGTCTCTTCCAGCGCCTGTTTTTCCGCATTCTGTTTCTGAATTTCAAGCTCATACAGTTTCGCTTTCAACTGCTTCATCGCCTGATCTTTGTTCTTATGCTGGGAACGATCGTTCTGACACTGCACAACGGTATTCGTTGGAATGTGGGTAATACGCACCGCAGATTCTGTACGGTTAACGTGCTGGCCACCGGCACCGGATGCACGGTAAACGTCGATACGCAGATCCGCTGGATTAATGTCGATTTCAAAATCGTCATCAATTTCCGGATAAACGAATGCAGAACAGAAAGAGGTATGACGACGACCGCCTGAGTCAAACGGCGATTTACGCACCAGACGATGTACGCCCGTTTCAGTACGCAGCCAGCCAAACGCATATTCGCCAGTGAACTTGATGGTGGCAGATTTGATACCGGCAACTTCACCTTCGGAGCATTCGATCAATTCAGGTTTGAAGCCATGAGCTTCACCCCAACGCAGGTACATACGCAAGACCATATTGGCCCAATCTTGCGCTTCGGTACCACCGGAGCCGGATTGGATATCCATATAGCAATCGGAAGCATCGTGATCTCCGGAGAACATACGGCGGAATTCCAGATCTTCCAGCTTTTTCTCCAGCGCGGCCAGCTCTGTTTCAGCTTCGTGGAAAGTCTCTTCGTCTTCCCCTTCCACCGCCATGGAAACCAGCAATTCGATATCTTCGGCACCCTGAGTCAGCACGTCGATGGTCTTCACCACACCTTCAAGGGCAACACGCTCTTTACCCAGCGCCTGCGCTTTTTCCGGTTCATTCCAGACTTCAGGTTGTTCTAATTCGGCACTTACTTCTTCCAGACGCTCTTTCTTAGCGTCGTAGTCAAAGGTACCCCCTCAGGAGTTCGGTCCGTTCAGACAACTCCTTGAGTTTATTCAATACAGGATTCACTTCAAACATTGAAGGGATTCTCTCTCAGGTAGGATTTATAAAAAACGCGCTATTTTAACGGATAGGTCGCGGAATAAACAGGGTTAATGTGATCAATGCCACGCATCAATACAGAGAATGGTTTAAATAAAAGCGAATGAATCAGCAGCAGCTAGCTTTATTAGTAGATTAGCGTAAATTTCGGCACAATCTTTGTTTAGCGCTTATGAATGTAAGCTACTATTACTGATATTCAAACAAAACAATAACAACGATTAACCACTTGTCTGGGGTCTGAAATACGATGAACACAATGTCACTAAAAAACAAGCTTTCGCTGGCAGCAAGTGCTGCCATATTGCTGGTTGGCGTGATTTTAACAACCGAAACCTTTTTCGAAGCCAAGTCGCGTCTTGAAACGCAGTTGAGCGAGCAAGTAAAAAATATCGGCAACACATTTGCTGCCAGTGTGAACTATTGGTTCAACAGCAAAGGTGCCGCCATGAAAGCGTTTCAGGCTGATCCGACCAACAATGGCGATATTGTTAAAGCATTACAGCAGGCCCGTGTTTCCGGTGAATTTGATAACGTATTTTATGCCCGTCCAGATGGTACACAGCTAAATGCCAATGGTGTGGTGCTCCCTCCTGGCAATGATGATCCCCGTAAGTGGGATTGGTATCAGAAAGCCCAGGCTAACCCCGGCGCTGTTTACGTTTCACCGCCGTCGATTGCGGCCGCAACCGGACAATTTGTTGTTTCTTTGGGTAAAGCCGTACAACAAAACGGTCAGACGTCCGCCATTCTGGGTGTCGATGTGACGGTGACTGAGCTGTTAAATCAGTTGCGCAAAGTACAATTACCGGGTGATGGCAGTGCCTTTTTAATCAACAACAATGGCATCATTCTGGTTCATACTGAAAAAGAACAATTATCCCAACCGATAAGTAAACTATATCCCGGTCTGGATTACGCAACGCTCAGCAATATGAAAGCGGATGAATTCCGTCTGGTACAACACAATGGCCGGACTGAACGTGTTTATGCCACCCCGGTAAGTGGACAAGATCAATTGCTGGTACTGGTGCTGGATAACGATAAAGTCACCGCCCCGCTATATACTCAGATGTGGACCAGTATCGGTGTGCTTGTGGTGGTATTGCTGATTTCTCTGAGTGGCTTTGCCTTGATGTGTAATGCATTGTTCCGCCCTCTCAGTGTGGTTTCTCAGGCTTTGGCCAAAATTGCGGATGGTAACGGCGATCTGACCCAGCGCATTCCATTACACAACCGGGATGAAGTGGGGCAATTAGCCGCCAACTTCAATAAATTTGTCGATAGTTTGCATCAGTTGATCGCCCATGTTCGTCAGCAAGCGAAAAACATTGGTGATGAAGCAACGCAAGGTTTACGCCGCACCAAAACCTCAGTGCAGGAACTCAGCCGCCAGCAGCAAGAAATTGCGATGGTTGCTACTGCTGTAACAGAAATGGCATCGGCCACCCAGGAAATTGCCAATAACGCAGAGCAGACCGCGGCCAGCGCCATCCAGTCGTCTGAAAGCAGCGAAGCTGGTAAATCACTGGTCAACAAAACACGGGAATCCATCAGCCATCTGGCAGACGGGGTTTCTGATGCAACCGATGTCATCGCACAGTTGGATCGCCATGCGCAAGAAATTAGTGGCATTCTGGCAACCATCCAGGGGATTGCAGAACAAACCAACCTGCTGGCACTGAATGCGGCCATTGAAGCCGCGCGCGCCGGTGAACAAGGTCGTGGCTTTGCGGTCGTTGCCGATGAAGTGCGCGTGTTATCACAACGGACGGCCGCCTCTACCACCGAAATTCAATCCACGATTGAGACTCTGCAACGCACAACACAAAAAGCCGTCAGCATGATGGAGAAAAGTCGTGAGATGGCCGCCCACAGTGTGCAGGATGCCTTGGATGCCTCCAGCGCACTGGAAGAAATCACGCGGGCAGTCAGTTCTATCTCTGATATGGCCAATCAGATCGCGACTGCGGCTGAAGAACAAAGCCATGTCACGGGTGAAATCACCACGAACGTCACCGCAATTAAAGATGTTGCTGACGAAGTTGCCAGTGGCGCAATTCAGGCTGAAGATGACGCGCATCAGTTACAGCGTCAGGCTGACGACCTGAATGGCAAGGTGGCACATTTTATTCTGTAATACCGCTGATATTGCAGTATGTAGAAAGCCAGTATTTTGAAAATACTGGCTTTTTAATTTATTTAAACCAGACAAAACCGGACTGTAGTTACATTATCGTTTAACAAAACTCATCTATGCTTATAGAGATGACTACATCTTAAGAGATCTGCTCTATGTTCAAACATTCACTGAAAGCCAAGATTCTGCTACTCGTTAATCTGGCTATTCTGACTATTATTGTTTTACTTTCTACCACCTTTTATTCCTCACAAAAGAACCTGTTGTTACAACAAAGCTATCAAAATCTGAAGAGTGTAGGCACAGAGATCTCGCGGGGTATCAGCGATTGGGTTAGTGTACGACACAGTATTATCAAAGGGTTAAGTGACACCGTTGATAGCCCGGACTTGGTCAGCCATTTAGTGCAGGCTCGTACCTCAGGTAATTTTGCGCTGGCCTTTTATGGTGATGAAAACGGCAAGATGGTTGATGCGGATCCGACCATTGATCGTACCAGTTATGACCCCAGAAAACGGGACTGGTACAAAGACACCAAGGCAGCCGGTCAGCCCACATTATCCAAACCCTATATCAGCGCATCGATGAAAAAACTGATCGTGGCCTTTTCTGCCCCGGTTAGTCATGGTGTGGTATCTGGGGTAATTGATATTGATAGCATTATTAATACCATCAATAACCTCAATATTCAGGCCAATGGCGAAGCCATGTTGCTGCTTAAAGATGGAACGTTAATCGCCTATAAAGATAAAAATCGAATTCTAAAACCGGTCAGCGAATTAACCCCCGATATTACGCCAGCTTTTTTAGAGCAATCGATCCAAAGTAATAGCCTGCAATCTATTCACATTGGTGATGCGGAAAAACTCGTCTTGACCGTTCCAGTGCCTAACACCGAATGGAATATTCTATTTGCGCTGGATAAAACGACCCTGATGGCCCCGCTTTACAGCAAACTGCTCCAGCAGATCTTGATTGCATTGGTGATCGGCGGCATTTTCAGTCTGGCGCTCAGCCTTTTGATCAACTACCTGTTTAAACCACTGAAAACCGTCTCCAGCGCGTTACAAACGATAGCTGACGGTAAAGGGGATCTGACCCAGCGTATCCCTCTCAGCCATCAGGATGAAATTGGCCTGCTGGCAACCAATTTCAACCGCTTTGTCGGCAGTCTGCATGAGTTGATCACGCATATTCGTTCATTGGCAAGCAGCATCGATGATGATGCAGATCAGGGTTTAAAACGTAGCCAGACATCTGTTCATGAACTCAGTCGCCAGCAACAAGAAATCACGATGGTCGCAACCGCCGTGACGGAAATGGCTTCCGCCACCCAGGAAATTGCCGGTAATGCAGAGCGTACTGCAGCCGCCGCTATCCAATCATCAGAAAGCAGTGAGGCTGGTAAATCGCTGGTTAATAAAACGCGGCAATCGATCAGCCAACTTTCAGATGGTGTCTCTGATGCCACCGAAGTTATTGCACAACTGGAGCGTCATGCGCAGGAAATTAGCGGCATTCTGGCAACCATTCAGGGAATTGCGGAACAAACCAATCTGCTGGCACTGAATGCCGCCATTGAAGCAGCGCGTGCCGGTGAGCAAGGGCGTGGCTTCGCCGTGGTAGCCGATGAAGTTCGCGTGCTATCACAACGCACAGCGGCCTCCACCACTGAAATTCAATCCACCATTGAGACCTTGCAACGCACCACGCAGAAAGCCGTCAGCATTATGGCTAAAAGTCAGGATATGGCCGCTCACAGTGTGCAGGATGCGCTGGATGCCTCTGCCGCATTAGAGGAAATAACGCGTGCGGTAAGCTCCATTTCCGATATGGCCAACCAGATTGCAACAGCGGCAGAAGAACAAAGTCATGTTACAGGTGAAATCACCACGAACGTGACTGCCGTTAAGGATGTCGCCGATGAACTGGCTACAGATGCGGTGCATGCGCAGGAAGATGCTAAAAATCTGCAAGCACATGCCGCCGATCTCAGCAGCAAGGTGGCGCATTTTATTTTGTAAACCGTAAAAGGATCTTCCAGCCCCGCTCTGCGGGGCTTTTTATTATCTGACAGCCACTAACTGTTCCACCAGAAGCTGAACGGAACGCTGACCTCGCCATTCATTGATATCCAGACGATAGACTAACTGCACTTGTCCGACCGATGCATCCGGCCAGCGAGCAAGATCAACATTGAATGCAATCGCATCGAGTCGTGGCCCATTCGGTACTTCCACTTCCATTTTAAGATGTTTGCTGCCAACCAGTTTCTGATGCTTCAGATGGAACACTCCATCAAAACATGGTTCAGGAAACGCTTGCCCCCAAGGCCCGGCGTTACGTAATGCTTCAACCATCTCCAGCGAGAACTCCTGCGGAAACAATTCCCCATCGGTTAATACGATGCCCGTTAATTGCTCTTCAGTTAGCCATTCGGCAACCAGTGCCGTAAATCGCTCACGGAAAGGTACCAGACTTGCTTTAGGTAACGACAACCCTGCCGCCATCGCATGACCGCCATATTTACTGATCAGCCCCGGATGCAGTTGATCTAAGCGTTCCAGAGCATCACGCATATGCAGACCGGGAATTGAACGCCCGGAACCTTTCAGTTCCTCGTCACTACTTTCAGCAAATGCAAATACCGGACGGTGATACTGTTCTTTGATCCGGGAGGCCACCAAACCCACGACCCCCTGATGCCAGTCATCCTGATGCAGCACCAATGCAGCGGGCAAATCCCCCTCCAACGCTTTCAGACGAGACAGGGTCGCCAGCGCTTCCTGTTGCATACTGCCTTCGATGGCCTTGCGTTCCTGATTGAGTGCATCCATCTGCGAAGCCAGATGACGCGCCACAGTCTCATCATTAGAGAGCAGACAGGCAATCCCCATGGTCATATCATCCAGACGCCCGACCGCATTCAATCGCGGGCCGAGAAAATAGCCCAGATCGTTGGCGGTCAGCCGTGAGAGATCGCGTCCGGCCACTTCACATAGTGCCTTGATCCCGGCCCGGCATTTCCCGGCACGGATGCGCTGTAAACCTTGATACACCAATATCCGATTGTTGTTATCCAGCGCCACCACATCGGCGACGGTTCCCAGCGCTACCAGATCCAGATAATCTGCCACATTCGGTGGCGTGATGTTCTTTTGGGCAAACCAGCCAAGCTGCAGCAGATGGCTGCGTAATGCCGCCATCAGATAAAAGGCAACACCGACGCCCGCCAGATTACCCGAACCGAACCCGCAGCCTTGCTGATTGGGATTCACGATGGCATCGGCGTGTGGCAATTCCGCACCGGGTAAATGATGATCGGTGATCAATACCTTCATCCCCTGCTGCCGCGCCACGTCAACTCCCGCCAGACTGGAAATCCCGTTATCCACCGTGATCAGCAATTCTGCGTGTTGTTGTGCCGCCAGCATGGCAATTTCCGGGCTTAAGCCATAACCGTATTCAAAACGGTTAGGCACCAGATAAGCTACGTTTTGCGCCCCCATCGCCCTTAAGGCCAGCATCATCAGGGCTGTACTGGTTGCGCCATCACAGTCAAAATCACCCACGATGACAATCTGTTGCTGCTGCTCTAATGCCTCGGTCAGCAAGGCGAGCGCCTGCGGTAAATCTTTAAGCCCTTGCGGTGCCAGCAAATGACTGGCTGAGCGGTTTAATTCATCAGGGTGCGAGATCCCCCGGCTGGCGTAAATCTGACGCAGACGGGCAGGAATCTCCGCCGGTAAAAAAGAGTCATCCACCTGTGGGCGGCGACGAAGTTTAAAAGTCATCATGAATTATCTGTATGATTAATGCGTTCAAAGATTGTCAATTTGCTTGTCTTGCGGATAAGTCACCTGATAACCGGTGTCGAGTGTCACCGACTTACCGGCTGGCAACGGCAATTCCCACCGCTGAACGCCTGCCTGCTGATTCACATTCTGTTCTTTCGGCGCGACCGTCCCTTCCAGCACAGAGACCTTGATATCCTGTTGTTTCGATGTCGGCCAGCTATCCAATACGGTCAGCATCATCGGTTTGTCATGGCCGTTGGTGGCTTTTAACTGATAGTGGCGCTGTACTGTTTGTTGTTTATTCAGTACGCCGGTTTCTCCGGCCTCATTCTTTATCGTCTGCCAATCCAGTGTGACCGCATCATCCACACCGAAGCCCAGTGAAATTTGAGCCTTAGGTGCCAACGATGGCTGCGCGAGCTTACCCACGCTGACACCATCCCGTTGCAACCGCCATTCGCCGGCCAATAATGGCGTAGCGGATGGATTTTCCACTTTGGTGTACAGATATGCATGGGTATCCAGCCGCGGTACGGCCAGTAAACTCAGCGTGATAGGCCATTGCTGCTGTTGCAGCATGACCCGCTGTTTTTCAACACTGGAATTGATGCTGATTTTTCCCGGCACCTGATAGGAAACATGGTAACCACTATCCACTACCAATGTCGGTTGTTCTGCGACAGGTGCGGCAGACAACATCATCTCCGTACTGGCACCATCGGCCATCTGCGGTGCTGATTTCAATAAGGTATTTCGGGCGACCGGGTGTTGATAATCAATCCACCAGCTCGATAGCTTGGGCGGTTCAACCGCCGAACTGGGTTGCAAGGTAGACAGGGTCAATGCCACACCCTCCCAGTTTTCACCGCTATTCTGCTGCACATACGCCGCCTGTGTCACGGCCAGTTTACCTTGTCGTGTATCCAGATTGGCATCATACACCGGATACCAGCCCGCCTGATTTAACTGATAATTCAGTTTCATCAGCAACTTACCACCACCTGATTGCAAATGAACCACCGCAATTTTCTTATCCTGCTGGCGGTTATTGATCTGTTCGAGCTCACGTTGTGTGCTGTCAATCTGCTGCTTTAATTCCCGGATGTCCTTGGCCAGCGACACTTTGGCCGCACCAATTTCTTTCATTCCTGAACCCAGCGTTTGCCATTCGGTACGCCATTGCGCCGCGTTGCTGTCTGACGATTTATTATCGGAATGACCACTCCCGCCATGTTCAGCCAGCTTTTGCAGATACGTTTGCTGCGTATTCAATGCCAGCTTGTCAGCCTGCAACAATGCCAACTGATCTTGTTGTGCAATCAGTTTATCTTGTAATTCTTTCGCCCGGGGAAGCACCAGCTCACTGCGGATCTCATTTTTAATTTCAATGTTGCTGACAACACTGTTCTTATCACCGCTGCCTGTGATCCGCAGTGAGTTTTCATCCAGTGTTGATGGCAACCCGGTGATCACAACCGTCTGAGGGCCTGCCGGCAACTCAACGGAAAACGTGCGGGTGACCGTCGCAGAGGCAGGATACACAGTCACCGCCGAGATCTGACTTTCCACGACTTGTTCCGCCATCGCGGATGACATCATCAGTGCCAGTAAACTGAATGAAAAAATACGTGTCTTTTTATCAAGCATATTATTAAGCATGGATCGCTCCCGTAATGTGTCATGCACGCGGATGATGTTCCTGATGCAGTTCCTGCAAGCGAGCCTGCGCAACATGAGTATAGATCTGCGTCGTGGATAAATCCGAATGCCCCAACAACATCTGCACGACACGTAAGTCCGCGCCGTGATTTAACAAATGCGTGGCAAAAGCATGTCGCAGGGTATGCGGGGATAAGTCAGAATTGATATTGGCACGGACGGCATAGAGCTTGATGCGATGCCAAAATGTTTGCCGGGTCATATGCTGTGCCCGGTTAGACGGAAACAATACATCCGATGATTGTTCATGCAATAACGTCATCCGGCCCTCACGCATGAATCGCTCGATCCAATACTGCGCTTCTTCCCCGGTCGGAACCAGACGATCCTTGTTTCCTTTTCCCGTTACGCGCACATAGGCCAAATTGCCAGCCAACTGGTGCATCTGCAACCCAACCAGCTCCGACACACGCAATCCCGTGGCATACAAAAGTTCCAGCATGGCTTTATCACGCAACTCGATGGGATCAGCCACATTGGGTTCTGCCAGTAACGCATCTACCTGCTCTTCACTGATGTCTTTGGGCAGTCGCAACGGCAGTTTCGGGCCATCCAGCGCCACGGTCGGATCATCCGCCCGTAATTGTTCCCGGATCAGATATTGGTAAAAACGCCGCAAGGCACTGAGTAAACGAGCGGTGGAAGTCGCTTTAAATCCCTGATCAATTCGCCAGGCCAGATAGGTATGCAATAACAGCGTATCGAGCGTCAGATATGACGATCCTTTACTGTCCAGCCAGTCGTTGAGCTTATACAAATCCGTGCGATAAGAAGAGAGCGTATTATCCGAAAGTCCGCGTTCCAGCCATAGCATATCCAGAAATTGTTCAATCAGCGGGTTATCTTGTTTCATTATTAATTTGTTACCTTTATTGGCGATCCGCCCTGTGCTTTTGTAACATGGAATCTGTTTTGTTGTCTGGAAATCATTATGCAAATTGGTCTGTTTTACGGCTCCAGCACTTGCTATACCGAAATTATTGCAGAAAAAATCCAGTCCACCCTCGGTGCGGATCTCGTTACCATTCATAATCTCGCGGATACGCCCGTCAGTAAAATGGAAGACTATGCCATTCTGTTTCTGGGCATTCCGACTTGGGATTTTGGTGAAATCCAGACGGACTGGGCCAATAACTGGGATGTGATCGACCAGGTCGATCTAACCGGAAAAATCGTGGCTTTATTCGGGTTGGGCGATCAGGGCACCTATGGCGAATGGTTTTTAGACGCCATGGGATTGCTGCATGACAAACTGCTGGCCAAAAGCTGCCAAATCGTCGGTTACTGGCCCAACGAAGGCTATGAATTTGAAGCCTCAAAAGCACTGGTTGCCGATGGCAGTTACTTCGTCGGTCTGGCACTGGATGAGATCACCCAGTATGAACAAACCGACGCACGCTTGAATCAGTGGTTACAACAGGTGCTGGAAGAAATTGCCCAGCTTTAAGCCGACATCCGCAGGTAAAATTCATCAGCCAGCGCAATAAACTCCGGGGAGTAACGGTTGTCGATTTCACGCAGACAAAGTTGCTCCTCTTCCGTTTCCACTGATTTACGACTCAGCAATAACAGCATCAGATTGGGTTCTTTGCCGCGTTTGGTTTCAACCCAGCAGCGTTGTTGTAAATGCCAACCCTGTTGCATGGCCAGTGCAATCAGCGCATCCCCTTGTGCCACCGGTAAAACCAAGGCCAGTTTTCCAAACGGCGTTAACAGACGGGCGGCGCTTTCCAGCAACGACGCATGATCCAACGCCTCCGTATGCCGGGCCAACTGCCGAGCCGCATCAGGCAGACTCTGCCCATGCACAAAATAAGGCGGGTTGCTGATGATCAGATCATAATGCGGCGCCTGATAGGTACGAATGTCATGTCGGAATACCCGGATCCGCTCCCGCCAGGGTGAGGCATTGATATTTTCTTCCGCTTGTCTGACGGCTTCCGGATCCAGCTCTACCGCGTCGATTTGAACCTCTTGGTGGGTCCGTTGTGCTAGCATCAGCGCTAGGATGCCAGTGCCGGTACCAATATCCAGAATACGCTTGGCCCCTCCCACCGGAGTCCAGCATCCGAGAACAATACTGTCGGTTCCCACCTTCATCGCGCAGCGATCCTGTTCGATATGAAACTGCTTAAACGTAAAACTATGACCGCCCATGAAAACCTTTCTTCTATTGAATTATCTGCAACACTAAAATAGCTGCGAATTTTACTCCATACTTGCCTATAATGTGCGCCCTCATTTGTAAGTCAGGAAGTCGTTTATGTCTTTTGAATCCTTAGAATTGGATCCCGTTCTGCTGCAGGCTGTAGAAGAACTCGGTTTCAAACGCCCAACCACCATTCAATCACAGGTGATTCCGGTGGCGATGGAAGGACGGGACATCATGGCTTCCGCTCCGACCGGCACCGGTAAAACAGCCGCGTTTCTGCTGCCTATTCTGCAGCACATGCTTGACTTTCCGCGCCGCAGACCCGGCCCGGCTCGGGCGCTGATCCTGACACCGACCCGTGAACTGGCATTGCAGATCACCGAACAGGCCGAAGCACTGGCAGCACACACGCATATGAAAGTTGCTAGCATCATCGGTGGTGTAGCCGAAGAGACCCAACTGCCGGCATTAGAAAAAACGGTCGATATCGTGATTGCCACCCCTGGCCGTCTGATGCAATACATCGAAGACGAGCGTTTTGACAGCCGTGATATTGAAGTGCTGGTACTGGACGAAGCAGACCGCATGCTGGACATGGGCTTTATCGGTGATGTCGATCGGATTGCCGCTGAAGCACGCTGGCGCAAACAGACCATGCTGTTCTCCGCTACGCTGGAAGGGGCGGGTCTGAAGAGTTTTTCCGAAGAATTGCTGAAAGATCCAGCTGAATTTTTTGCTGAACCGCCACGCAGCGAACGCAAAAAAATCCAGCAACTGGTCTATTTTGCTGATACCGCCGAGCACAAATTCAAAATCCTGAAGCATCTTTTGCAGCAGGAAGATGTACAGCGCAGCATCATCTTCGTCAAAACCCGCGAACGACTAGCAGAACTGGTCAGCCAGTTACAAGGCAGTGGTATCGACTGTGCCTGGCTGCGTGGTGAAATGGAGCAGGAAAAACGTATCGACGCTCTGCGCCGTTTCCGTTCAGACAAAGTAAAAATTCTGGTGGCGACTGACGTGGCAGCGCGTGGTATCGACCTACCGGATGTCAGCCATGTATTCAACTACGATATGCCTCGTTCTGCCGACACCTATGTGCATCGTATCGGTCGTACCGGTCGTGCGGGTAAGAAAGGCTGTGCCATCAACCTGGTTGAAGCGCATGACGTCGGCATGATGGAACGTGTTGAACGTTACACCGAAGAAAAAATGTTACGCCGCGTGGTGGATAGCCTGCGTCCGCAACATAAGATCAGTAAAGTCTCCACGAAGAAAAAAGATAAGAAAGACGAAGATAAAAAAACGGATACAAAACCCAAAGAGAAGATCCGCCATCGCGTTACCAAGAATAAAGGCAAACCCGACTGGGCGAAAAAACACGCCGAGAAAGCAGCCAAAGCGGCAGCAAAAGAGGGAACTGCTAATAAAGATAGAAGCGATAAATAGAATTGTACTCGTCCGCCTGTACATGCAGGCGGACGCTATCTGCCATGATCGTTATACCACCCCTTCCGGTCGACGAAACACCCACTTGTTTTCCGTCGATAGTTCTTCACAGAAGGCATAGCCTTCAACATCGAAATTCCGTAACTGTTCAGGTTTAGTCAGGTGATTTTTCACCAGATATCGCGCCATTAGCCCTCGCGCTTTTTTCGCATAGAAACTAATGATTTTGTACTTCCCGTTTTTCTCATCCTGAAATACCGGCGTGATCACCCGGCCAGCCAGTTTCTTCGCGTTTACCGATTTAAAATATTCGTCCGAGGCCAGGTTTAATAAGACATCATCACCTTGTTCCGCCAACGCCTGATTCAGATGTTCGGTAATGATATCGCCCCAGAAGGCATATAAATCCTTGCCGCGGGAATTAGCCAGTTTAGTGCCCATCTCCAGTCGATATGCTTGCAATAAATCCAGCGGCCGTAACAGACCATACAAACCGGAGAGAATACGAATATGCTGTTGCGCCACATCCAGATCGGCATCATCAAAATCCTGCGCGGCCAATCCGGTATAAACATCGCCGTTAAACGCCAGCAAAGCCGGACGGGCATTGGCAGGTGTCGCCATGGATTGCCACTCTGCGTAGCGAGCCACATTCAGCCCAGCCAGTTTGTCACTTAAACTCATCAGAGAAGCGATATCAGCAGGCGTAAACTGGCGAAGCTTTTCAATCAACAATGCCGATTCATGCATCAACACAGGTTCAGAAAAACGCAAAGTGGTCAGCGGAGATTCGTAATCCAACGATTTGGCAGGAGACAACACAGCCAGCATAAGCACCTCAATAAAAAAGGATGAAGCAGTAACTTGTTATCAACATGTTACCACGTTCATCCTGTATTAGATGCCTGTTACTCTGATAGGCTCAACCATTGGTTCAAGCGACGGTGACGTTATCCAGCATTCCCGAATCGAATTTGCCGCCCGTCGCCATCTTGATCATCATGCGCACATCGTTACTTGAATCAGCAAACGCCAGTGCCTCATCAAACCCGATCACCCCTTGCTGATACAATTCAAACAACGACTGGTCAAACGTCGTCATGCCCAATTCACGGGAACGAGACATCGTCTCTTTCAGGCGGTGCACTTCGCTCTTACGAAGGATGTCACTGATTAATGGTGTATTCAGCATGATCTCAAAAGCGGCGCGACGCCCTTTGCCATCTAATGTTGGCACCAATTGCTGCGCCACAATCGCTTTTAAGTTGAATGCCAAGTCATACATCAACAAGCGATGTTTAGAGGGCGGCACCAAGTGCAAAATACGTTCTATCGCCTGATTTGCGTTATTCGCATGCAAGGTTGCCATACAAAGATGGCCGGTTTCAGCAAACGATAATGCAAACTCCATGGTCTCTTCAGAACGGATTTCACCGATCAAGATCACGTCTGGTGCTTGTCGTAACGCACTTTTCAGACCTTCATCAAAGGAAAGCGTATCTGTCCCGACTTCACGTTGCGTGATCAGGCAACGATCATGCTGGTGAACAAATTCCACCGGATCTTCAATGGTCAGAATATGATTGTGTGCATGACGGTTACGATAACCAATCATCGCCGCCTGAGTCGTTGATTTACCCGCACCGGTTGCACCAACAAACAAAATCAGCCCACGTTTTGCCATCGACAATTCTTTCACCGATAACGGCAAATACAACTCTTCACACGTTGGAATAACGGTTTCAATGCGACGAATTGAACAGCCAGGAAAATCTTGCTGCCAAAAGGCACTGACACGGAAACGACCGATTCCCGGACAACTGATCGCAAAATTAGCCTCTCTGCTGTCAATATATACCTGAAAACGATCATCCGTCATCGTCTGACGAACCATGTCCAACACTTCGTTTTCATCCAACACTTTATCGCCAAGGCGACGTAGCTTTCCGTTTACTTTTAAGGATGGTTGAATGCCCACAGAGATAAACAGATCGGAGCCTTTTTCATCCACCAACGTTCGTAATAACTTAGCCAGTTCCATAGCCCTATCCTTACACAATGGAGTTCGGATCCACGGCCTTCGTTTTCGCATCTTGCACTGAAATCAAGCCGCGAGCGACCAGGTTCTTTAAACAATAGTCCATCGTTTGCATTCCATGCACCATCCCTGTCTGGATGACGGAATACATTTGTGCAACCTTGTCCTCACGGATCAGGTTACGAATGGCCGGAATACCGATCATGATTTCGTGTGCCGCAATACGACCACCGCCATTTTTCTTCAGCAAGGTTTGTGAAATAACTGCTCGCAACGACTCAGACAACATCGAACGAACCATTGATTTCTCTTCACCGGGGAATACGTCAATGATACGGTCGATAGTTTTTGCGGCTGAGGTGGTATGCAATGTCCCAAACACCAAGTGACCTGTTTCTGCGGCGGTTAATGCCAGACGGATGGTTTCCAAATCACGCATTTCCCCCACCAGAATGATATCCGGATCTTCACGCAACGCTGAACGCAGTGCCGCATTGAAGCTTTTGGTATCACGGAACACTTCACGCTGGTTGATCAGACTTTGCTTACTCTGATGCACAAACTCGATAGGATCTTCAATCGTCAGAATGTGGTGATTGTATTGATCATTGATGTAATCGATCATGGCCGCCAGCGTGGTTGATTTCCCTGAACCCGTCGGGCCGGTCACTAGCACCAGACCACGTGGATTTTCAGAAATATCACGGAAAATTGGCGGCGCGCCAAGATCATCCAGCGTCAGCACTTTACTTGGAATCGTACGGAAGGCAGCCGCAACACCGCGACTCTGATTAAACGCATTCACACGGAATCGAGCCAGATTAGGTATTTCAAATGAGAAGTCGACTTCCAAATCCTCTTCAAATACCTTACGCTGATGGTCATTCATGATGTCATAAATCAGACCATGCACTTGTCGGTGCTCCAGCGGCGGTACGTTAATTCGCCGGACATCACCGTCAACACGAATCATAGGTGGCAATCCGGCGGAAAGGTGTAAATCTGACGCGTTATGCTTGACACCAAAGGCCAATAATTCGGTTATATCCATTTATTATTCCCACTCCCAACAAAAACTGAACCAATGAATGATATCGAGTCACGCTTACTTGCAATAAAAGAACAGATCGCCACTCATGCCCGGCTCGCTGGCCGCCAGCCCAATGAGATACAGCTTCTGGCTGTCAGTAAGACCAAACCGTTAGAAGCCATACAGGCCGCGTATCAATCTGGACAGCGGCTGTTTGGTGAATCTTATGTGCAGGAAGCGATCACCAAAATTCAATGCTTAAAAAATTTACCCGAGTATGCCGGTATCGAATGGCATTTCATCGGGCCGCTGCAATCTAATAAGACCAAACTGGTGGCCGAGCACTTCGACTGGGTTCACAGTATTGATCGTGAAAAAACAGCGCAACGGCTGAATGATCAACGCCCAGAAACGAGTTCACCACTCAACGTCTGCCTTCAGATTAATATTAGCGGAGAACAGACCAAATCGGGTATTAATGCTGATGAAGTTTTTGGTCTGGCTGGCATAATCAACAATTTTCCACGCTTAAAACTACGTGGATTAATGACAATTGCAGAAAATACCGCCGATATGAACGTCGTACGTGAAAATTTTCTGCAGATGCAAACATTGTTTAATCGTTTAAAAACCCAATATTCATCAGTAGATACACTCTCCATGGGGATGACCGATGATATGGCAGTCGCCATCGGTTGCGGCAGCACTATGGTACGAATCGGAACCGCCATTTTCGGCAGCAGAGAATATAAGTAGGAATCATGGAACAAAAAAATATTGCGTTTATCGGTGCCGGCAACATGGCGCGTAGCCTGATCAGCGGTTTGGTCAATGCAGGTTATCCTGGCAGCAAGATCCATGCGACAGATATTGATGCAGAAAAAGCTCGCCAACTGGCGACGGAATTCGGCATTGCCGCCAGTACCGATAATATCTCCGCCGTTAAAGGTGCAGATGTCGTGGTGCTGGCAGTCAAACCCCAGTTTATGGCAGAAATGCTGGCCAAGCTGACTCCGGCCGTAGGCGATTTAGGGCAGAAACTTATCATTTCTATCGCGGCTGGTATCAGTGTCACTCGCTTGCAAGCATTGCTGAACCATCACCAGAACATTGTGCGTTGCATGCCAAATACACCGTCACTGATCGGACTGGGCATCACGGGTCTGTTTGCCTCTGCCGCCGTCAACACCTCTGACCGTCAGTTTGCCCAAAGAATGCTGCAAGCCGTAGGCAAAACTGTCTGGGTTGATAACGAAGAAGCCATTAACGGAGTTACTGCTGCCTCTGGTAGCGGCCCAGCGTATTTCTTCCTGTTTATGCAGGCTATGGTGGAAGAAGCACAACGCATGGGATTCAGTGCGGAAGTAGCTCGTAAACTGGTGCAGGAAACGGCATTGGGTGCAGCCCAGATGGTGATCGCCAATCCGGAAACAGATCTGGCGACCCTGCGCGCGCAAGTGACTTCCAAAGGCGGCACAACCGCTGCGGCGATCAGCGTATTTGAAGAAGGTAAACTCGCAGAGCTAGTGAGTGCCGCCATGCAAGCCGCGCAGCATCGTGCTGAAGAGATGGAAACATTGTTTTAAGGATTTTCATGAATACACTGTTTTTTCTGCTGGATACTGTTTTCAGCATTTATCTGATGGTTGTGTTGCTGCGATTCTGGCTCCAGTGGGCCAGAGCCGATTTTTATAACCCGTTGAGCCAGTTCAGTGTCAAGTTGACGCATCCGATCCTGACGCCGCTGCGCCGGATTATTCCCGGTTTCCGGGGGATCGATTTCGCATCATTATTATTGGCTTATGCCGTTGCCGCATTGAAATTTGTCGCCTTCATGTGGTTGGGTTTTCTCAAAATCAATGTGACAGGGCTTTTGCTGCTCAGTTTCCTCGTGGTTCTGAAACAGGCCGGTTCTCTGCTGTTCTGGGTGCTGATGGCTCGGGCTATCCTGAGTTGGATCAGTCAAGGGCGTAGTTCCATCGAATACGTTCTGTATCAACTGACGGAACCATTACTCAGCCCGATCCGCCGTTTTTTACCCTCCTTGGGGGGACTGGATCTGTCAGTGCTGGTGCTGTTTCTGCTGCTACAAGGCATCAACTATCTGATGCTGGATCTGGTTGGTCCATTGTGGAATAGCCTTTAATGGCAGGTTTTCGCAAAGAAGGCGAAGATGTCTGGCTGGATGTTTACATCCAGCCGAAAGCCAGTCGCGATCAAATTCAGGGATGGCACGGTGAAGAACTTAAAATTGCTATCACCGCGCCTCCTGTTGATGGGCAGGCCAATGCGCACCTCATCAAATTCCTGTCCAAACAGTTTAAAGTTGCCAAGAGCCAGATCGTGATCCACAAAGGCGAACTCGGGCGGCATAAAACCGTACGTATCACGGAACCGCAACAACTACCTGCCATTCTGGATCAGTCAAACGACTGATCCCAATTTCCTCATTCACACCGCTCCTGAATCGGTGGTGCAGAACCGTTTCCGACGTTATCATGTCGCCGATTTGAACACGGAGTCTGAATAATGGAAAAGGTCGTTCTTGCCACCGGCAATAAAAAGAAAGTTGAAGAGCTGAATGCGTTGTTGGCCGATCTGGATTACACCATCGTGCCGCAGAGTGAATTCAATGTGGAAAGTGTACCGGAAACAGGCACCACCTTCGTTGAGAATGCCATTATCAAAGCCCGTCATGCTGCTCGTATTACCGGTCTGCCGGCCATTGCCGATGACTCCGGCATTGAAGTCGATGCCTTATTGGGGCGCCCCGGCGTCTATTCCGCCCGCTATGCCGGTGAAGATGCCTCCGATGAAGACAATCTGGAAAAGCTGCTGGAAGAGATGAATGGTGTTCCAGCCGTGCTGCGTACAGCCCGCTACTGGTGTGTGCTGGTTTATATGCGTCATGCCGATGATCCAACACCGATCATCTGTCAGGCTAACTGGGAAGGCTCGCTGGCGACTGAACCGGCTGGAGAAAACGGTTTTGGTTATGATCCGATTTTCAACGTGCCACAGATGAGCTGTACAGCAGCCGAACTAGACCCGGATACCAAAAATCGCTTAAGTCACCGTGGTAAAGCGCTGGCTCAGCTCGTTATCGCCCTGCAAGAGTAATTTATGCTGCAACTGCCGCCATTGAGCCTGTATATCCATATTCCGTGGTGCGTACAGAAATGTCCGTACTGTGATTTCAATTCACATGCGCTGAAACAAGACATCCCGGAAGCTGACTATGTGGCGGCACTATTAGCCGATTTACATGCCGACCAGGCGTATGTCCAAAACCGCCCGTTGCAAAGTATTTTCATTGGCGGCGGTACGCCAAGTTTATTCTCTGCTGACGCCATTAGTACCTTGCTACAGGGTGTCCAGGCTCGCATTCCTTTTGCGGATGACATTGAAATCACCATGGAAGCCAATCCTGGCACTGTCGAAGCCGGCCGTTTTACCGGTTATCAGCAGGCAGGCGTCACCCGCATCAGCATCGGTGTACAGAGCTTCCAGCCGGAAAAACTGCAGCGTCTGGGGCGGATTCACGATCCCGCACAGGCTGTTGCCGCCGGATTGCAGGCTAGACAAGCCGGATTGCGCAGTTTCAACATCGACCTGATGCACGGCTTGCCAGAGCAAAGTGTCAGCGATGCCTTGTTTGATTTACAGCAGGCGATCGATATTGCCCCTCCGCATCTATCCTGGTATCAGCTGACCATTGAACCCAATACCGCCTTTGGTTCACGCCCGCCGGTGTTACCCGAAGATGAAACACTGTGGGATATTCAGGAACAGGGGCATCAGTTATTGCAACGTGCCGGTTATCGTCAGTACGAAATCTCCGCCTATGCCAAACCAGGGTTTGAATGTCGGCATAATCTCAATTACTGGCAGTTTGGTGACTATCTCGGTATCGGTTGTGGTGCGCATGGCAAAATCACCTTGCCAGACGAGAACCGTATAATCCGCACCGCCAAGGTTAAACATCCGAAGGGCTATCTCGACCCAGAGCGGGCCTTTCTGGATCAATGCTGGGATGTCGAAGCCAGCGACCGTCCGTTTGAATATTTCATGAATCGGATGCGGCTGTTCCAACCGATCCCTAAAGCGGAATTCAGTGCCCGAACAAATCTCACGCCAGAGACTGTCGAACCGTTGTTCCAGCGCGCTTATGAGCAGGGATTACTGGCGCAAAACGACACTGAATGGCTGGTCACCGAATTCGGCCATCGTTATCTGAATAGTCTGCTGACCATGCTGATGGAAGAATAAACCCGGCCCATTTGAAATTGCAGCGGTATTAACTGTAACAGTAGAAACAATAACGGCCTGCATCTTACGATAACAGGCCGTTGTTCTGTCTCTGTTCAGCGTACAGACTTAACTTTGACGCGCAAACAACAGATCCCAAACGCCGTGACCTAAACGATGACCGCGTTGTTCAAATTTCGTCAGCGGACGGGAATCAGGACGTGGCGTATAATCGCCTTCCACGGTATTCACAAACCCCTCTGCCGCATTCATCACTTCCAGCATATGCTCGGCATAGTTTTCCCAATCCGTTGCCATATGGAAAACACCACCGATTTTCAGTTTCGGACGCAACATCTGTACAAACGCGGGTTGCACGATACGGCGTTTATGATGACGCGCTTTATGCCATGGGTCGGGGAAAAACAGCTGCAAGGTATCAATGCTTTGATCTGGGATCATCTGGCCTAACACTTCCACGGCATCGTGGCAGAACAAACGCAGGTTGGTAATACCAGCATCCTGAGCGGATGATAAACACGCACCCACGCCCGGCCGATGCACTTCAATTCCGATAAAATTCCTTTCTGGCGCCGCCGCAGCCATTTCGACCAGCGACTTGCCCATACCGAAACCAATCTCCAGCACCACCGGCGCTTCGCGACCGAACAATGCGTTCAGATCCAGCATTTCATCGCGGTATTCAACACCCATTACCGGCCATAACTCCTGCAGTGCACGCTCCTGGCCTCTGGTCAAACGGCCTTCCCGACGTACAAAACTACGGATACGACGCATGAATTTACCATCTTCGGTAGTCTCTTCACCGACGTTCATTTCATTATGTTCGGTCATGGTGTCTCTCAATCAGTTAACAAGCGTTGGCATTATCCAGAGATAACCTGAAGGTGCAAGAGCCAAGCTGACTTTAGCGCCGATTTCATCAGGTAAAACCCTACTTTTTATCTCGTTTACACTACGCGACGGCTGTGCCAGCATGCAGGCTCAATTTGCAGAAGGTTTTTAGTTTGAATCAGGCCACTTTTTCACAGCGATTACTCGACTGGTATGATATATCCGGGCGTAAAACACTGCCCTGGCAACAAAACAAAACCCCCTACCGTGTCTGGGTGTCAGAAATCATGTTGCAACAGACTCAAGTCAGCACCGTGATCCCCTACTATGAACGTTTTATGGAACGATTCCCTGATGTCGTTTCACTGGCTAATGCGCCTCAGGATGAAGTGCTGCATCTCTGGACCGGTTTAGGCTACTACGCCCGCGCCCGCAACCTGCATAAAGCATCACAAGTCATCCGAGATCAGTATGCCGGTGCGTTTCCTGAAACCTTTGAAGAAGTAGCAGCACTCCCCGGCATTGGCCGCTCTACGGCTGGCGCCATACTTTCGCTGTCACTGAAACAGCACCATGCCATTTTAGATGGCAATGTCAAACGGGTGCTGACCCGCTGGCTGGCGCTAGAGGGCTGGCCCGGGCAAAAGCAAATTGAAAATGAATTGTGGAATTGGGCCATCAAGCTAACCCCATCTGAACGGGTTGAGCATTACAATCAGGCGATGATGGATCTGGGTGCCAGCCTGTGCAGTCGCAGCAAACCTCAGTGCCCTCTTTGCCCAATGCACGATGATTGCGGTGCTTACCAGCAAGGTAAGCCGACGGCCTATCCAACCCCGAAACCGAATAAAAAGCAGATCCCGGTAAAACAGACTTGTCTCTTGATCATGCAACACCAACATACGGTATGGTTACAACAACGTCCGGCACATGGGATCTGGGGAGGGTTATTCAGCTTTCCCGAGTTCAATGATGTCAACGAAGTAGAACTGTGGTTACAGCAACATGGCTATACAAATCTGACAATTCGGCCACTGACGGCATTCCGCCATACTTTTAGCCACTTTCATCTGGATATTACGCCCTTGCTGGTTAGCCTGCCCCACCCGGCGCACAGCATCATGGAGCAAAGCAACGAACTTTGGTATAACCTCAATCAACCACCCAGTGTTGGGCTGTCGGCCGTCACACTGAAATTACTGACTTATCCTGAACTGCAACAATAAGAGAAAATGATTATGACCCGAATGGTTTTTTGTCAGCGACTAAAAAAAGAAGCACCAGGTATGGCTTTCCAACTGGTTCCGGGCGAACTGGGTAAACGCATCTTCGATAACATCAGTCAGGAAGCCTGGGCCGACTGGCAAAAGAAGCAAACCATGCTGATCAACGAGAAAAAACTCAACATGATGAATGCGGATCATCGTGCGTTGTTGCAAGCCGAAATGGAAAAATATCTGTTTGAAGATGGCGAAGTGCAAATCGAAGGTTATGTGCCGCCGAGTGCTAAATAAACGTTTGTTTACGAAAGAAGCAGCCCTATCAGCGTTTTGTTCAGCAAAACAGCAAACAAACTGAAAATTGGGGTGTTTTGGAAAAAAGCGTTGACTTAAAAGCGCTTATTTTGTTTAATGCGCCCCGTTGCCCAGATAGCTCAGTCGGTAGAGCAGCGGATTGAAAATCCGCGTGTCCGTGGTTCGATTCCGCGTCTGGGCACCATAATTTCAGTTAACTTGCTACGGCGAGTTAAGTAAAAAATTTGTGTGCCGGCTTAGCTCAGTTGGTAGAGCAACTGACTTGTAATCAGTAGGTCATCAGTTCGATTCCGATAGCCGGCACCATTCTTTCTTAGCCCAGATAGCTCAGTCGGTAGAGCAGCGGATTGAAAATCCGCGTGTCCGTGGTTCGATTCCGCGTCTGGGCACCATGAATATCAAAGCCTCACAGCAATGTGAGGCTTTTTTATTTCCGGTTTCCGGTCGATATCCTGTCTTTTTGTAAATTCCCCTGCTTTAGTGCCACGCATCTTTTGAGATATTCGGTTGACTTAGAGTTAACTCGAATAATTAGAATGTATTATGCGAGAAATAATTAGTAATACCAATGGAGCAAACATGGAATCGAATATCAAAATTTTTCAAGCCACTATCAATGAGTTGAATCTAGTTGCGCCATTATTTAATGCGTATAGAGTTTTCTATGGCCAGCAAAGTGACATTAGCCACGCATACGAATTTTTGAAAAATCGCATTCTTAATAGTGATTCAATAATAATTTTGGCTACTGACAACGAGAAGTCTTTAGGTTTCGTACAGCTATATCCAAGTTACTCATCTATTTCTATGGATAAGATATTAATTCTGAATGATCTTTTCGTAGCAGAAGATAGTCGTAATAGAGGTATTGGAAGAAAACTGATGGACGCAGCTGAGTTTTTTTTTAAAAAGAATGCATTTGCATATTTATCACTCGAAACTTCTACTAAAAATCTAAGAGCAAGTAGATTATATGAATCGTGTGGCTATACAAAGGAAACTGGTGTAATACATTACAAGCTAAAAAATCCTAACCATATATGCTAACTTATTTATAGTAAAAACAATGAGTAATGAAATGGAAAATTCATCAAAAACAATAGATAGATATTCAACAACTAAAAGAATAAATGAATTATCAAGACTTTTTATCAAAAGTTATGCTTTATATGGAGCAACAACAAGAGATAAAATAAAGTTTTTCATAGATTTTATAAATAAATATGTTTCAACTTGCAACAAAAAGGAGTTGGTTGAGATTAATAGCTTAATAATAAATAACTGTGAGTGCAACAAAAAATCAAATTGGATTTACTACGAAACAAATTTATCATTAATTATAAGATTAATATCTAAACACACCAAAATAAGAAACAATACAGATCTCATCATTGATATTTTTGTCATTGCATTCACTCCATATTTTCTACAAAAGATGGTTCTGAGCAGCCACCATATTGATCACCAATATTATCAATTACTTTTAAAAGAAAATATTCTCAATTTACTTGATAAATTAAGAGAGTTAAATCTTGATTTATAATTTCAATTCTAATTAATGAATTTATAAAACACTAATCGCTCAATGGCTTTAAGAAAGTTAATTATTTTGACAATTTGCATTTTGCTAGATAGGGTTAAATTTATATTAAACCATCTATATCACCACAAGCTTAATTGTCTATTGATTTTTAAATCCCACCCCAAAAAAGCGCCCTAAGTAAAAACTCAAATTATATTGATACAATAAACACCTCTTTCATTCTCGAAATAGCGATGTGATAATGTAAACACCGTATTTATTAGCGCAGCAGAAACAAAAACAGACAAGAACTATGCAACTAAATGGCTTAATTCTAATGAGCTTTTTGATGGATAAAATTCGATTATTTCATACTCTGCAAGTCCGTTAATAAAAAATGGGTCTAACTTCAATAACTCTAACAGTTGATGACGTTCTATGTTATGAGCTAAAACAACCCCACCATTACGAGGTTCTTGTCTTCCTGAAATAATAAACACCCCTGCATCATACTGCATTTCAAGAAAATTAACATGCTCCTGAAGGAATTTATCTATGATGGAAATATCAACTTTATACTTTAAAACAACTACAAACATAAACACCCCATAGTTAGAACTCATTAAATTTCAAAACAATAAAACTCGCTCAATGAAATAAAATGAGTTCATAACACTTAATTAATACACATCAATACTTAATTAACATTTATTTATCGAATTTTTAGCAATGTTTTTCCATTCAAACCTAACATTGCATTATCGATTGCCAGTGTAAAATCACCAAGATCATAAATTTTTGAAACTGGTGTAAGTTCAGGTTTATTGCGTAAGATATTCCAAACATTGTCTGTTATAGATGATAGATCATCTTGTGCAAGCTGATCTAACCAGGCATCGATTCCAAATCCCTTCCATGTGATATTTTTGAATAAAATCTTAGATGTCTCTAATGTAAACTCACTTTTATCAAGTAAACCATAAGAGATGAATGAGCAAAATAGATTTGCATAATCAATTAACACAGGAGTATCTTTGCCACCTACAGCATCTATGATTACATCAAATTTGATACCAACCTGAGATAAACACTGTTCGACAGTTGAAGCTTTTGACAGATCTTTACTACTTCCAAAATCATACAGTCTATAACCATCATCAGTTAATATAAGCCCATATGGTGCGTGGCCTTTTGTTAGAGCCATTTGTGCAGACTGTTGTGCTACAACTGAACTTGCTGCGGTATAAAGAATATTGCTCTTAGCTTTTACCACGGATACATCAAGAAGTCCCCATGCAGTAAGAGGATTTAAAGCAAACTGCGCAGCAGTTGTTGGACTAATATCATTCGGGACTGGATATGTTCGACTTTCTTTTGCAACAACATATTCAGCCCATACACCAACAGATCTAAATGATACAAGTTGACCGATATGCCGATTTTTAATATTTGCTCCAACTGATACAATTCGGCCAAATCCTTCAAGTCCGGCAGTCTGTGGAAAATTAGGTTTAATTCGATAATATCCACCGATAAACATAAAATCTGCTGGCTGGATTGTCGACATACAAACTTCAATAAGTACTTGATCATCCATGATCTGAGGTACCGGTTGTTCTGTTAACTTTATAACATCTTGTGGTTTGCCAATATTATTGAAAACTAAAGATTTCATAATTACTCCATTGTTACGTTATTTGTCATGTTTCATGGATATTAAGCGTGCATCTAACTTTGATAAGCTTACTTTGTATGCATTAATTTGTTTTACTAAACTTGCTCTTTGTTCTACTAAAATTCTAATTTTTTCCTCAGCACTATTTCTTACCTTATTATTAAAAGACAAAAACATAGCTATTTGATTTAAATCCATACCAAATTCTTTCAGCTCTGAGATTAATTTAACTTCATCGAGGTTACTAGCTGTATAGATTCGCCTACCTGATTCATCTCTAATAATTTTATTTAAAAGTCCGATCTTCTCATAGTAACGAAGAGTAAATGGACTTATGTTAGCGTTTATTGAAAATTGCTTTATATTCATGACAAACTACGATTTCATTTTATCTTCAAACGCATAGCTGTCATCTTAATTTTAGGTGCAATAAGTCCTGCAATAACAGCTATAATTCCCAACATCTGCACCCAATCTATTTTATACCCATATAAAATAGAGACAAATATCGCAAACACAGGCACAAGATTAAAGTATGTTGAAGTTAATTCAGAACCAACCTTATCTACACAATCGAGCCAAATTACGTAAGAAAATACAGTTCCAAAAACACTCACATAAATCAACTCAATTTTCCCAACCCCTGTAAGAGAACGTAACTCCATTAAAATATTTGTATTTCCGATATAAAACCATGCAATGGCGGCAAGTATACAACTGCTTAACATGCCAATAAAAACATACAACAAAGGTTCAATATACTTAGTAATATAGCCACTCAAAAATGTATAAAAACTCCATGACAACATAGCCAAGATAATAAGCTGATCGCCAAAATTAACTCGTAAATTCCTTATAACTTCTATATTGCAATTGGTTATAACAAGCATTACTCCACTTAGACTTACACCCAACCCAATAACATTCATTAGCTTAGGTGTTTTTCTAATGCTTATATGTAACATAAGCGATGTTATCATTGGGCTTAACGACATGATTAATGAACCATTAATTGAGTTTGTGTACGTTAGCCCTGCATACATTAATACATTAAAACCACCGACACCCAACATGCTGATAACAAAAATAAAAAGCCATGTCATCACTGATAAATTAGGAAATCTCAATTTTTTCATGTATATATAATAATACAAACAAATTGATGCTAATAGAAACCTCCAGAATACAACTGAAATAGGTTCCATTTGTTCTAATACATCTTTACCAATAGGGAAGCAACTTCCCCAAAAAAAAGCACATATAACTAGTAAGATGATCGATTGTTTAACTGAGAACTTGAACAACATTTTACTTTTCCAGCTATGCTTAATATTGAATTAATCATATCAATCAAATAAAATCATAAATACGATCATATTGTGGATTTTAAATTCCAAAAATGAAATCTAACTATTCTCTAGACGATCTTCGATACTTTTGTATTGTTGCAAAGATGGGTAGCTTTAAGGATGCATCTGACCACCTTCAAATTCCACTCTCCACATTGAGCAGAAGGATTCAAAGATTAGAAGCTGATCTAAAACTTAGATTACTGAACAGAGACTCTCATAAAGTTGTGTTAACTCATGTTGGACAAAAGTATTTTATTAAAGCGAATAGTTTGTTTGATGAACTGACAACATTAGGTCAAGAACTTCAAAATGATAAAAATAAATTAACAGGTAAGATCAGGATATCCGCTCCCATACATTCAGGCACACATCTTTTGAGCCAAGTTTTTTTTGACTTTATGTCTCAATATACTGAAATCAACTTAGATATCCATTTCTCCAATAAATTAATTGACCTAGAAAAAGATGCTATTGATGTTGCATTTCGCGTAGCATCACCAGCTATTGATCATTGGATAGCCAGACCTATAAAAAATTTCAATTTTATTCTTTGTGCTCATTCGTCTTATGATACATCATCTATTTTGCACCCATCTGATCTCGACAACCACCCACTAATTGTTAATTACCCAGTTTTTCCATGGGAGTTGATATCAAAAGAAACTAATGAAGAATTCACATATAAACCCGATGCATCTATAAAAATGGAAGTTGACGAATTAGTTTTTTCATATAAAAGTATTTGTACCGGAGTAGGAATCGGATTTCTTCCAGACTATCTTGCAATCCCTAAAATACAATCCGGATTATTAAAACGAGTATTACCTTTTTGGCATGGAAAAAATAAGACCATATATATGATTTATCGTGAACGAGACAATCTTCCGTACAGAGTGAGAGTCTTTATTGATCACATATTAAGATCTCAAATATAAGACATAGATATTGCAAATTCATTATCCATGTTTTTATTCACTGTTCTAAACTTAATAACTAGTTTTTACTCCATATAAAATTCAGTCAATAAAACATGCAATTATGTGTCGAACTTGTTACCCTCACCAATTACGACATGAGCCAAGTTATAAGTAGCTTGGTTTTTACAGATATTCAGTAGGTTATCGGATTCTCTTATGATTCCTCGTTCATCATATTTCAAAACGGCACTATTCAGTCTTCTGGCTGCGTTGATTGTATTGTCGATTCGGTATTTTTATAGTGCCAACTCTGCTGCGTCTGACAGTGAGGTATTGACGAGTACCACCTTTCAGGGGCAGGCAATCCATACTTTGTATAGCGTCAAAATCACAGGCACTCTTCCTGAAAACAGTGCTGAATTGGAACACGAAATCAAAGATGTACTAGAGCGGGTTAATAATGAAATATCAACATTCAAACCCGATTCTATATTATCCAGCTTCAATAAATATCAAGGTTCCGAACCCAGACCGATTAGTACCGGTATGGCCGATATTATTACAACGGCATTGCGGATTGGGAATGAATCTCACGAAGCCATGAATGTAACCGTCGGGCCATTGGTTAATTTATGGGGATTCGGGCCTGATAAAAGCAAAAGAGGCATTATTCCGAGTCAGGCTCAAATAGATCAAACCAAACAAAAAGTGGGTTTGAAATATCTCAAGCTGATCAGCGAAAGCAGCGGTTACAGCTTACAGAAAGAGATCCCTGATTTATATGTGGACTTATCCTGCCTTGGTGAAGGATATGCAACTCAGCAGTTGTCATATCTGCTTGACCATAAAGGTATTACTAATTATTTAATTTCAGTGGGTAATGCAACGTTTGCCCGTGGAGTAAACGCAAAAAACAAGCCATGGAAAATTGCCATCCGCACCCCCACCGATGAAGATTTTGATGTGCAAAAAGATGCCATCAACCTGCAGGGATTTGATGTAAGTACCTCCGGCAGCTATCTAAATTATTTTGAGAAAGATGGCAAAAGATATTCCCATATTATTGATCCTGCCACGGGCAAGCCTATTGAGCATAATCTTGCTTCGGCAACCGTCATCGCTCCGACTCCGTTGGAGGCTAATGGCTGGGATATCAGTATGATGGTCCTGGGGCCTGAAAAAGCGATCGCACTGGCGAAAGAAAAAGGGTTGGCAATCTATCTGATCATGAAAACAGAGAAAGGTTACACCACCTATATGAGCCCTCAATTTAAACAATTTTTGGTTAGAAACAGTGAAGGTAGCTGATGGCATCCAGACAAATTTGTATTTTTATTGGCGGTCCGTTCGACGGAGAAGCGATAGCCGTACCTACTGACCATAATGTTGTGGAGGCGCAGGATCAGAAAAGGCCAGAAAAACGACTGCAATATCAGCGTAGAACACTGATTGTTAATGAAAAACAGTTTTCAGTATTTGCATTGCACGATACCACTGAGCAACAAATTGAAAAGGTAAAACAGCGCTGGAGTGCTTATTTTCAGTAAACTGGCACTGAAAGTGCCTTTCCACAATCATTCCTGTCCTTAAGTTGGTTTGATTTCGCGTCTGGGCACCAGTATCTCTGCTTCAACCTTAACGGTTAAACGTTATTACTGGTGATCACGGTGCAGTCTAATTGAGCAAAATACTCTTTTAATTCGGAATTGTCTGGAGAACAGATCAGGTAATCCAACCTGTCTGACGGTAAGAATGGGTAAGGTGCCAATGCTTCGATTTTGTCATCAGTACACAGTGCTGCAATTGCACCCGATCTTGACGCTACCTGACGTTTAAACTCCCCATCCTGGTAGTAGATTGCACTAAACCCAATATCGGAAGACCAGCCACAAACGCCCATAAAACAAAGATCAAACCGGAATTTGTTCAATGCATCTACGGCTGTAATATCAATCGCCCCGCCGACGGCATAGTTTAATTCCCCACCGATCTGAATGGTTCGGATATGTTGTCGTTCCAGTAAGCGTGTGGCAATCGCTGGGCTGTTGGTGACAACGGTCAGCCCTAAATCGTTAGGTAGCAAACTTGCGAGCAACATATGGGTGCTGCTGGCATCCAGGAAAATGACTTGATCCCGTTTTATGATGGATAAAGCTGCAACCGCTAATGCTTGTTTTTCACTATTACGATTTGCCAAACGTTGCTCTTGCGTGCCCGTCGGAGGGACAAGAGACAGCGCTCCACCATGAATTCGTTTACACAGCCCCTCATTAGCAAGAAAACGCAAATCACGACGGATCGTCGCTTCAGTAGCACTGAGCTGCATCGCTAAATCGGTTGCCATCACTTTATTGTGTGATTTCAACAGACTCAGAATTAACTGATGGCGTTCTTCCGGCGAAAATTTATCCATTATCATGCTTTAGTGATTGCGACTGTGAGTCAGTATAAATGAACAGGCTCCATGTTCATATTTGTTCATTTAGAGCATATCGCTAATTAACACTTGAAGGACATTGACGACCATGCCCTTCAGAATGAATCAGTTAGCATTTCTTTTGCAGTTTCAAGAATTGCAAGATGGTGTGCATCACTGCATCTTCATCATTAGAACGAGTTATGAAGTTCGCCGCGGCTTTAGTTTCTTCAAACGCATTTCGCATTGCGAAACTAAAATGAGCACGTTCCATCAGTTCGATATCATTGAAACCATCGCCGAAAACCATGGTTTCCGCTTCTGTTGTGCCAAGCAGTGCTTGTAACCGTTCCACTGTAGTTCCCTTGTGCACACCCGCGTTCGCGATGTCGATCCAGGCTGCTTCGGAAACGACGATATAAGCTTGATCATCAAATCCTGAAAGCTGTGGGCGAATTGCCGGACACTGTTTATTTTCATCATAGACAGTTATTTTGACAAAATCGGATTCGATATCTTTGTAGTCATCGACCAGTTCGACTTGTGCATATGAACGTCTCACCAGTGTACGCAAATGCTCTGGTATATCCCGTTTGATTGCCGCAAATTCTGGCGTGCAGGCAATCACAATATGAGAGCCTTCAATTGCCTCTAATTGACCAATGATATCAAGCCCCAGTGTATTGTTGAGGAGGGACTGATAAACATATTTTCCCTGGTGTTTAATGCGTGTCGCACTGTCACCCAGTATCCAGAAATCCTTACTCTGTTCCCCGAACAATTCTTCAACGCGTTCAACCTGTTTGCCTGTACAAGGTGCAAATTTCACCCCGTGTTCGCGCATCATTGCAACAACATCTTGAAAAAGCTCACGGTTGTAATCGCCATGACTATTCAGAAAAGTCCCATCCATATCAGTAATAATTAATTTGATCACAGTGTTTCCCCATTCATGAAAGCGGTTTTATTACAGCAATATGAACACACACAAACCAAAACATCAACGCGTAAAGATATAAAATGTTTATATGTGTTCATTTTTGTTTGTTTTTATGTATACTCATCACCAAAAGTCATCGTTGGCTGATGAAACCATTAACCAAACAATTTCACAGTCTGAATAATCTATAAGGCGATAACACATGGATGAATTTCAAAAAATGAAGACTGGGGAACCTTATAACCCTGCTGACACAAAGCTGGTTGAATTACGAGTTCAGGCAAAACGGCTATTAGATAAATTCAATCATTCTTTGTATGACGATAAAGATAAACGACAACACATTCTCAAGACATTATTGGGTTCGATGGGAAATAATGTTTCTATCAACAGACATTTTTATTGTGATTATGGCTGTAATATTCATCTCGGTAATAATTTCATCTCGGTAATAATTTTTTTGCTAACTATGACTGTGTGATCTTGGATTGTGCAGAGGTCATTTTTGGTGATGACTGTATGCTGGGCCCTCAAGTTGGGATCTATACCGCGACCCATCCACTCGATCCCAAAGAGCGCGCCAGTGGCATTGAGTTCGCCAAGCCGATTCGCATTGGAAATAACTGCTGGATTGGTGGTCATGCCACATTAAATCCAGGGATAACGTTAGGAAATAATGTAGTTGTCGCATCAGGTAGTGTTGTCACGAAAAGCTTTGGTGACAATGTTGTGATTGGCGGAAACCCTGCGCGAATTATTCGTGAAATTAAATAATTAGCGGCCAGAATGCAGGAAAAGATCATGGATCATTCTCTTGGTGAAACTGTTTTAGATGAAATTAAAATCCGCGAAGGCGTGAAAATAGTCGCGGAACAACTGAATCAGCAATTTGATGATGCGGTTGTTATTACCGTGGTTCCGGGGGGAATATTGTTTACGGCAGATCTCGTTCGGATGTTGTCCTTCGACATTAATATGGATTATATCTCCTGCCCACATACCCCCGGAGACAGAAACAATAGCTCGCAGATTGTGTATCACCAAAATATCGACATTAGAGGGCGGAATGTCATTTTAATTGATGACGCGATTGAATCTGGTGGTACCATGAAACGCTTAGTTGCGTTTTTAACGAAGAATTTTGATGTCAAATCTTTATCGATAGCAACGCTATTTGTGAAACCTGGGCGGGTTGATATCCCCGTTCCGCAGTATTTTGCTTATGAAATGGAAAATGACGATTTGTTAGTCGGTTACGGCTTACCGTGGCAAGATAAGTCACGCAACCAGCCTTTCATATCAAAAGTGGTCAGGCAACACTAAAATTCATGAGGCTGAACTCGAAAAAGCATCATTCAAGATCTCGATTTCTTAAAGATAAGATTTCTTAATTTTAAAAATTAAATTTCTTGAGAAGAATGATGCTTATTCACATTTTTATAATGTTCGCTCCATACACTGGCATAGACCTATCATAGCCAGAGAATTGGAGACTCAAGGTGATACCAACACACAGAATAAAATTCACTCACCTTATGTACGTCATGATCGCACCGGTCATTATTCTTTTTTGCATCAATATAGTCATTTCCTTTTTGATCAGTCAGCCAACAAAAGACATGCTGGAAGTTGTATCCGGCAAAGTCCATCATATTATTGACTGCGAACACTTAACCCATAAATATACAAAGATTTTGGTGACCACCGCTGAGCATCAGGAAAAAGAGATCATTTCGCGGTGCGAACCTGAATTGAAAAATATTTCTGAAAACAATGAAATTAAAATTAAATATGCAAATCAGTTTTCATTTTTATTACCAAAAACGACGAAAGTCATTTATGAGTTATCAGTAAACAACCAACAGATCATTAACTATGAAAATGTAAAAGAAAGAGAAAACAGAATAACCAATCGAAATATGTTGATGACATTACTCCTTGTCATTATTTATCTGCTGTTTTTTACGAATCGTCCCAAACGCCTGCTAAACATATAAATCAAGCACTGGGGTCGTTTGGCGGAGCAGTATTAACCTGTTTAGTCATAGTCATGTTCTCTTAGTGAATTCATCCTAAGAAAGAAAAAAGATAAATTGTTTTAAATTTTAAGCCTGCGTTAAGTTTCGTTAGCTAAGGTAAGAGTGGACTATTTGGTGTATATCGGAGAACCATCATGAGCGTTGGAAACATTCAAGTGTCATCCCCTGCCGTGCCATTGACTCCTCAAAAAATACAGCAACACCCCCCTGTCGCAGCGACAAAACAATCAGCGGTAGAGGAAGCGCAGGAATCCCCTAAAGAAAGAGCGGCTGAAGCGAATAAGGGCGAATCAATCGATACATACGCTTAATAAATGAAGAACTTAACGGAAATTATCAGGATATTTTAAGCGAATAAACTGATACAGTTTCAACACTAAAGGGAATTAACTGAGAATTCATTTATGTTCAAATACTCAATTATTACGTCAATTTTATTGTCAGTATCTATTACCGCCTCCGCCAAAAGTCGGTTTACTGAATATGGTGATATCGCCAGTTTAGCTCTGCCAGCAATCGCTGCCGGATTGTCGTGGCAACAAGATGATAATGAAGGTTTAATTCAGTTTGGCGAAGGTTATGTTGCCACAATGGCAACCAGTGAAGCGCTGAAATTCAGCATTCATGCTAAACGCCCTAATGGTGAAGACCACAGCTTTCCGTCGGCCCATACTGCTTCCGCTTTCTCGGCAGCCAGTTATTTACAGCAGCGTTATGGCTGGAAGTATGGTGTTCCTGCTTATACTGCTGCTGCTGCCGTGGGCTGGTCGCGCGTCAATGCCAAAGAGCATTACTGGCGTGATGTTATAGCCGGTGCCGCTATCGCCACTGGGTTCAGTTATGTATTTACCACTCCACAAGATAAGAAGCTGGCCATCGCGCCGACTATATTCTCAGACAGCAGCCCTGGCATATTAGTGAGTTATAACCTCTGATCATCATAAAGCCTCGAAACAATCGAGGCTTTTTTATTCTGCAGACTGGAATGTGATGCTCAAGACATCAGTGGTAATTTGTATTTTTCCAGCATGCGATAGAGTGTCACTCTGGAGACACCCAACTGGCGCGCCGCAGCCATCACATTGTATCCACTCGCTTGTAATGCGCGTTGCATAGCCATTACATCAGCTTCCGCGCGGGCCTCTGCCAATGTAGCGCCCGGCATCATGGTCGATTCGGGATATTGCAACTCGCTTTCCAGTTGTAAATCCTGAGGGCCGATGACTCGCTTATCACACATGACGAGTGCCCGTGCAATCCGATTTTTCAGTTCCCGGACATTCCCCGGCCAGCAATACGATCTCATCTGTTGCAGGGCAGCAGGGCTAAACCCTCGAACCTGAGGGTTCAAATCTGGCGCCAGATTACACAAGAAATGATAAGCCAGTAACTCAACATCCCCTCGCCGCTCCCTCAAGGGCGGAAGCTCTAAATCTAAGACACAAAGACGAAAATAGAGATCTTTGCGAAATAATCCCTTTTTGATGTCTTCACGCAGATCCCGATTTGTCGCCGCAATCACGCGTAAATCTACTGGCTGGGTAGTGGTACTGCCCACACGCATGATTTGACGTTCTTGCAGGAAGCGCAGGAGGTTAACTTGTAACACCAATGGTAGATCGCCAATTTCGTCGAGAAATAACGTTCCCCCTGCTGCGGCTTCAATGTAACCAATCTTACGAGAAACCGCGCCGGTAAAGGCCCCTTTCTCATAGCCGAATAACTCCGACTGAATCAGATCAGCAGGAATGGCACCACAATTCACCGCAATGAACGGACCATGCTGCCGTTGAGAGTGTTGGTAGATAATGCGAGCCGCAAGCTCTTTGCCTGTCCCGCTTTCCCCAACCAGCATCACTGAGGTATCCACAGCAGCAATTTTCTCTAATTGATGAAATACCTTTCGCATGGCCGGACTTTCACCAATCATACAACCGTGCCCTGTTGCTACCATGCCACATTGTTGCGGAGACAAACTCCGCAACCTCGCCATGCCATAGGCATGACCCAGTGCAGCCAAAAGCCGCGAATCATCTACCGGCAGGGTATGGTAGTCATACAGATATTTTGCCAGCAAATCACAAATCGCAGGCTGTTGGATTTGATCAGAAGGAATTAAGCCAATCCACTCCATGTTGTTGCAGGTTTGAGCCAGTAAGGATTCATATTCTCGATCAATATTCTCATCCAAGCCCAAACTATCAAGCAGGATAATGCCCACCCGAGGATGTCGTCGTTCATACCACTCTATCGCTTCATTTACCGTACTCGCTGCATAGGGTTGCCATCCGGCGGCAAGCGCTGATTCTGGCATGATCCATACCTTAGCTGTACGCAAACAAAGCAGATCGCGCACTTCCATGAACGTCACCTTTATTGTATTTCAGGCAGCTAATTCATTTTAAGTATCGAAGATGACCGATCCGGTTGCCAGTTCAGTACTGGTTAAAAACTCAAAATATCTGCTTATTTTGATATCGCCATCAATAATCCGAGTCAGCGATTACAGCGGGATTTGTTTCAGTTCTGATACAACCCAAAATCAACACTTTTCATTTAAATTCAATTTGTTATGAACAAAATGAATTGATTCCTGTAACTCAGCCTTAACACTTTCACTTACCCATTCGGGAATTTATTAATTTTTTACTTATATTTCAATTGGTTATATATACGGCCTGAAACTTGTATGGAAAAGGTTGTGTCTTTCACCTGTATTGATGCCGAGGTTGTAGGCCAAGTTCGCTACAGATGTATCGGTCAAAAATTCAGGAGCTGTTTCCACACATGGAAAAGGAATGCATTATGAAAAGTAAGTTTAATATTAAACCGCTGCTTACACTATTGATGGCATTGTCCCTCGGTGGGGCCGCATTCATGTCCGCTCCCGCTTTTGCCGACAATCCATTTCAACTAGATGGTAATGCTGTGTCGAATGAAACCGGACATCCGTCAGGCGATGACTGGGATGTAGTTAATACGACCGGAGGTGCTGCAAAAGCAAAAACCGGCCTTATTATTGATCGACCAGAACCAATACAGTCAATCTTTACCGGTGGTGGCTCCAAAGACCAACAGGATATTACAGCCTGGAAATGGCGCACTGGTACACCATTATCAAAAGATGATTTGACTCACGCTTATGCAGCCGCATATGTGCAGGATAACAATGATTTCATTCTGGTATTTGGAATGGATCGTTATGACACCAGCGGTAATGCCCAGCTGGGTTTCTGGTTTTTAAAAGATCAAGTCCAGCCAGTTGCGGGTGGAACTTTCTCTGGAAAACATCAGGATGGCGACGTGCTGGTGTTAGTGAACTTCTCTAATGGTGGTACAGTCCCAACCATTAACGTTTTCCAATGGCAAAGCGGTCAGACTGTTGCTGTCGGAGCAGGCGGTGCCGTGAAATGTGACGGCTATATTCCTGCAGGACAGAGTTTCTGCGGTATCACCAATGCAACATCGGTTGCAGCACCATGGAGTTATGAGAATAAAGACGTTGGTGTGACCAATATGTTTCCTCCGGGAGCCTTCTTTGAAGGTGCCATTGATCTGACTCAGTTGTTACCTAACGACAGTCCTTGCTTTACCAACTTCCTGGCAGAAAGCCGCAGTTCAACCTCCATTACGGCAACCCTGAAGGATTTTGCAATGCCGTCTGGTGGATTTAACGTCTGTAAGATTGCTGTGACTAAGGCCTGTACACAACCGACTTTGAATAGCGCACAAGATCATATCATCTATGCTATTCAGGGACAGGTAACCAACAGTGGCTTCGGAACAGTCTACAATGTTGCACTTAGCGACAGCCCTGCTGCCGATGGTACGTTCCAGCAGGTTGATTGTACTACCGGAGCAAGTTTAGGTAGCTTCCCACTAAGTACACTGGGTAGTGGCGAAAGTGTCTGTTACAAGAACACCATGACCGTACCATTGGCTCAAAATGGTACGACTGACACCGTTTCTGCAACAGCCAATACCGCAGATGCGGGCGCCGGTGTGACACTGAATAGCTCTGCACAGGCGCAATGTCCTAATTTGTCGATCAGCCCGGCAATTCAGGTCACAAAAAATTGCTCTACCGCCATCACCACTGCAGGCGGAACTGTTGCCGCCGAAGTGAATGTCTCCGGTACTGTATGTAACACGGGGGATACCCGTCTGGATAATGTCCTGGTAACCGATAGTGAGGTTTCAGGTGCATTGGTTGGCCCAATAAGCCTGCCGAAGAGCGGTTCCGTCGGTGATTGTGTGCCTTATTCCGGCAGCTATATGCCGACTAGTGCTAGCGATGCCACCGGCACAGCCACGACAGATCCAAGCAAAGTAATCTTCAAAGATACCGCCACAGCGACTGCGACAGATATCTTCGGAGGTGATGTGACCCCGTCTCAAGTTCAAGCAACTTGCCCACTGTGTACATGCGCAGCAGCAGGTACTTGTAACTAATCAGATAATCCTGTACTTCGATCTGGTTCAGGAATAAAAAAACAGGCTCTATAAAGAGCCTGTTTTTCCTCCGCAAATCTTACGGCTATTTTTTGCCTTTCGTACTCGTGGTTGTCGTACTGCTGCCTACGGTTACTGTTACGGTGGCACTGGCTGTCTTGATCCCATCAGAAATCTGGTAGCTGAAGCTATCTGTTCCTGCATACCGTCTCACGGGCACATACTGAATGGTGCCATTACTATTGATGGTTGCTGTGCCATGAGCCGGAGTGGTGACCGAAACAACTTTCAGCGCTTGACCATCTGGGTCGTAATCGTTGCTCAATACTGCGATAGTAACGGCCGTGCTATCTGCTGTTGTAGCAGTATCAGCCACAGCAACCGGAGCTGTATCGGCAGCCGCACTGACGACATAGGTTACAGTTGCACTGGCATCATACCCTGTTACTGTCGCATTGCTTGCCGTCAAATTGATGTTGTAATACCCATCAGCAGTGCCGGTTGGTGATGTTACACTTAATGTCGTACTGGCACTTTGGCCGGGAGCCAAAGTCAGCGCGGTCTGAGCAAAACTGGCAGTCCAGCCTGTCGGAGCTTGTGCCTGCAGATTGAACTGAGAGCTGCTGCAGCTGCTGTTATCGCTGTTGGTCAGCGTCATGGTATAGCTAACAGGCGTACCAGGTGCTACCCACGCGCTTTGTACCGGAGTCAGCGCAATGGCAGGCTTAGCATGCTGGCAAGTTTGCGGGCCTAACTCGACAGTGACACTGGCTTGTGTTCCATTGGTCCAGTCAGTTGTGATGGTGACGCCCGCATTGCTATCTACATAGGTCATGCCACTCGCCAGTGCATGATCACTCCAGTCGTAATAACCGATACTGTTGCTGTTTGGAGTCATGTCCAACAGATAGCTGGTTCGGCTATCGCCATCCACCCCGGTGCGAACTACGACACCATTGAGCACATTCGTGTTACCGGCCAGAAAACTGTCGCTGCCGATAGCTTGGCGATATTCAATGTAATACCATTTTGGTAACCCACTGGTTGGATCAACCCCCATAGGGATTCTTAATGCTTTAACTCCACCGTCGTTTACTTCATACGGTGTTAATGTATAGGTGCCGCTTGCACTGACCGTGGTGATTGCGGGTGATGAACCATAACCTAACCAGCCTAACTGTAATTTCTGGAATGGTGCCATATGACCGGCAACATAGTTGCCCATGATATCGTCACGATCACCGTATTCGATAGACTGACAGGAAGTACCCAGTGTGGTCGCGCCACACTCCAGCGCATGGGAATGTTGCAGCCCGAAGTTGTGACCCATTTCATGACCGATGGTGGAAACCTGCATGGAGCCGTTGATCCAGCTTTGAGAAGGCGAACCGCCAACTGTCCCCATGCCAGTCCAGCCACACGCACTGGTATTCGGGAAAATATAAATCTTGTGCTGGTAAGCAGACAGATTGGCTCCCGCATTGGTAGCTGCTGCATCGGCCTGTTGCGCAATAGTGGTGGTATCACAATTGGTACTGTCTACCGCAACCGTAAACCAGCCCAGCACATCACCACTTAGCCATGTCTGCTGATAAGAGTCTTCAAGAAAATAGTTGCTGACATTGGTAAAGACCATGCTGCGTGCCTGATCGACAGTCCATGGCTGATTAGTCGGGGCATCCTGAAAATTGACCAGCATGACTAAGGTTTTTTGCTCACCAAACGTGTTGGGCTGAACCGTTACCCCGCTCGTTGTGGTTGAACTGGTGCTACCATTCAGTGCTTCCATTTGCAGAGCACTCTGATCCAACACCAGATTATTATCGATCTGAATCCCTTTCACGCGGGCATGACCACCACTTTGCAGTGCAGGCTCATCACCGGTGAAGTGTAATTCCAACTGCTCACCTGCCGTTGTATTCAAAAAATGGCGCAGTTTGTGGCTGCCATCAGGATAATCTTCATAAGCAACCAACAATTGACCTTCATGGGTTCGCAGTTGTTCTAATTGTGCCTGGACGCTGTTTGGCATACCCAAAGCAGCCTGAGCTGGTAAAGCCGCCTGCACAACCGTCGCAGGGTTGTCTGCCAGCAATTTAAGCATGAGATCTTTACGTTGTGCGACCAGCGATTGTATTTCATTGAGCAGATTGGCTTGCTCATTTTCATCAGCTTGACGATAGCGCGCCATCAACTGAGCAAGTTCTGTGGTTTGTTGTCTTAATTGAGAGGGATAGACCGCTGAAGCCGCTTGTGTTGCCGGTTCAGCCATTACTGGCGTAGGCGTATAAGCTCCGCCTAGCCCGCCGAGTGCCGTCAGCAACAATGCAAACCGGCGAACACGAGCAGACAAGCCAAAACCAGCCGCTTTGGAAGCGCATAGAGATATCATTTTGGGTACCCTCAAGTAAAAAAACCTCGAAAGCGCCCAAAACGCAGCGTTTTTTACGCGCTCCTTCGGTAACCCAGCCATCCACTGTAGATGCAGTGGACCTGTGGCTTTGCGTGCACCCGGTTACCCGGGGCTTGCTATTTCGGGAGTGCTTTCGATGGTAACTGAATCGAAAAATTCGACCCCACGCTTACATACAGACTCATAGTGTATCTGCGACAGAATGAACTCGGTGAAACCAAGAGAATCACTGGATTCATCCCATGTAAACTTGCCGCAATACTAACAAGAAAACCGATCAAGACAAAGTGAAATTGATCATTTTTTAAACAAATCTTTACGTAAGCTAACACTTCCTCAGTGCTGTTTCCTGACTAAAATTCAAAGCGAAGAGGTAATAAATAAACAGATATTCATGACTTCAACCCGCGAATAGAACCTGGTTCGAGCTGAAAAACAAAATTTATTTTTTGTTTAAAATAAAATCATTTATATACAATGAGATAGATAAAAAAATTGATACATTCACAAACGAGAACCATGATTCATTTGTTTCTCCTTCATAATATCTTAAACAATCAGCGATATTCCCTTTAACAGCAGATGATAGGCTTCGGGTTCAAACTGGTGTAATCCTCTGGCTGCAATGCAAACAATCAGCAAATTAAAAACAACATATTCACCAAAACCAGCAACCGGAATTCGGATAGGATTAATACTGCATTTTTGTTTTAACGGCCAAAACAGCGTCACACCATTTTTTCCGATAAGCATGTCGCCAATGATATGACTGATATAACCAACACAGATGGCATTGCTATAACTTGGTTTCAGAGAAAAGGCCATGAAAGTAAAATGCAACACCGCCACCGCAAACAGGCTGTGTGTAACCGTACGGTGACCTAAGATTTTATGAAATGGTTTACTTAACATCGGCACTATTCGTCCGAAGGAGCTTTGGGGAGAATCGAGATCTGGCAACAGCGCGCCAATGAACCCCAAACAACACGCAACACACAGATTACCAACCAAACCCGGTACAAATTTATCGACCATCAAGACACTGAATACTGCAAATGCCTGATGCGTTTTTGCCATCATAACGGTTACAACTTAATTATGTGTTTATATACAGTTGTTTGATGGTAACATTGCGCAACTGTAACGTCAGCTACACATTCAGAATGTCTGACTGATTGGTTAATCTTTACACGCTATGAATTAGTTTTATTGTTTTGATCTGTGGCTACACTCACCTCTATTTCCTTGAAGACCACTTGATATAGAGCCCCAAACGTATCTGGATCAGAGCATCGCCCTGCTTCCGCTTCAAGACGCCGCAACGCATGCGTCGCATTTTCTGAGGTCTGAATGGAAATAAGGTAGTGAAGTGTGAGTTTGGCAATCTCCAGCTTATCTTGGTTAGACATAGCGAACTCCTAGATTGCGAAAGCTGTATAGCTATTAAAACTGTAGTCGTTTTAATCCAGAAAACATCCCTCGCCAGTCACGTTTCCGCATAAACTAGCTTCTGTTTTTTTATTGACGGAAAAAAAATTTACCAGCGTTAAAAATAGGCACGAATAAACAATAATAGTTCACATTCTCAATGATGATGGTTGTCTGATCTATAATTTGTATGTCTCACCCGACAAAAGGAATGATGTATGAAATATCTAATGAGTTCCGTAGCACTTTTCTTCTTGCTTCTGACTGGTTGTGGCGGCGGGGGCAGTGGTATGGACTCAACGTCCCAGATGAACTTGTCTGTCTCTGATGCACCGGTCGACAGCGCCAAAAAAGTTTGTATTGCCATCAACAGCCTGCGGCTAAAACTGAATGGCGCAACCACCGAATCAGTATGGAGCAATTTAAATCTCATCCCAACAACCAACAATGATGGTTGTTTACCTACCGGCTATACCATCCCTCAGGATTCATCAGGCAATCCGGCTTTCTTGTATCTGGATTTGCTGAAATATCATGATGGCGCCAAGCATGCTCTGCTGACAAATACCGCCATTCCCAGTGGCACCTATGAACAACTGCGTCTCATGGTTGAAGACGGACGCACCAACTTCCTCAATGACCTGACGGGAGCTGCAACCACACAACCGACTTCTTATGTCGAAGAGTCAGACGGTACAATCTTGCCGTTACAAGTCCCGAGTGGCGAAGTCAAAACCACGACCCCATTTACTGCGTCTATTGGTGGCGTTCTTTCGTTTCAGTTAGAGTTTAATTTGCGTCATGCACTGGTGTTACCCAACACCAATAATACCCCCTACTACAAACTGAAACCGACCGGCGTCAAATTACTCACTGTCAGTACACTGAGCACCATCACGGGTAATGTGAACAGCCTCTATTGCAATGGCGATCTGAGTGCAGCCGGTGTCTATCTCTACAACAGTGATAGCATCACGCCACCCTATCTGGGGATCGACTATGATCCAGCCAATGGCGGGCCCGTGTTAACATCTTTAATCTCGACCACCAATGGTGTCAGTTCTTATCAACTGAATTATGTCGAACCGGGCACTTACGATGTGGTGCTGGTCTGCAATGCAGCCAGTGATACACTCACCGATAATGGCAATGAAAGCAGCTTTGTTCCCACGGTCGCCGAAGCTCATACAGGCATATTGGTGCCAAGCAGCACAGGCTCGACAACCCTCACTAATAACTTTGTCACACCATAATGTTCAAGCACCGGCCAGCGCAATACTGGCCGGTTTCATCACCAGTTCAGTGTTGCTAATACGTCTGCAATCGCTTCCATTTCCTGCTGGATTTCAGGCGTAAAGCGGGCATATTTCGGGCTATCAATATCCAGCACAGCCACGACACGATCGTTTACGATGATCGGCACCACTAATTCTGAATTGCTGGCACTGTCACAGGCAATATGACCAGGGAAGGCGTGCACATCCTCCACTCGCTGTGTGGTTCCGGTTGCTGCCGCGGCACCACAAACGCCCCGACCAACCGGAATACGGATGCAGGCAACCTTACCTTGAAACGGACCAAGCACCAGTTCGCCTTCACGCATGATGTAAAAGCCAACCCAGTTGATATCAGCAAGATATTCATTAAGTAGCGCACTGACATTCGATAAATTGGCGATCAGATCAGGCTCACCATGCACTAATCCTGAAATCTGCTGAACAATTTCACCTTCTAATTGCTGCATACAATTTCGACCTTAAGAAAAAATAAGAGCAAATCATAACGCCAGAAAAAGAAGAAGCCAGCACACTTCAATAGAATGCAGGTTTTTCATGCAGTTATAAAAAGATTCGGAAGCCTTAAATCAGTTTTATCGACAGATGACGCCCAATACCGGGCCTTATGACGCACCTTCTGCATATCGCGGTCAATTTAGGGTTCTGAAAAAGATCGTTGCGGTCTTTGGCAAACAGAATCCATGCTTCCTGTAATAGATTGGATATCATGGCAATCCGAGGGTTAAAACCCCCGGATTTAGTTCGTTTGTGACACATAACCAAAAGTCGAGTGACTACCTGTTTACTCCTATTTCTTGATTTCGTGTCCGATAATGCCACCGACAGCCGCACCGCCAAGAGTACCGACTGTACTACCTTCAGTCAGTATGGCACCCCCGACGGCGCCGATACTGGCACCAATCGCGGTATTTTTATCCTGTCTCGACATGTTTGAGCAACTTGCCACGCTAAACAGCATAACTATTACCACAGCGCATTGGGTTAAACGATATGCCATCTTCATAGGATTACCTCTAGATGCTGATCACAATGATCCATAAAATGGATACGTTTCACATCAGCAAATATCTCTATCGGCAACCATTTTTTCTCTTCTGATAACCACATTTTGCACTATGTAGTGATATTTACAGTTTGTGATCTGGCCCAGCATTACTGGACACCTCACTAAACGAGTAAAATAACTCATATATGCATTAATCTGACTCACCAGAAATATCAGTTTAATTTGCTATTTAACACAGCCATGACTGCATCCGGTGCTTGCTCGTAATCGTGCAGCCCTTTCGCCCGCAGCTTGCAGGACGGGCATTCACCACAACCATCGCCAATGATGCCGTTATAGCAAGTCAGCGTGTTCTGCCGCACATAATCGAGACGACCAATCTTGTCTGCCAACGCCCAGGTCTCCGCCTTGTTCAGCCACATTAGCGGCGTTTCAAAACGGATGTTTTTCTCCATACCCAGCACACACGCCTTGTTCAGCGCTTTGACGAAGTCATCCCGGCAATCAGGATAGCCAGAGAAATCGGTCTCACACACACCGGTGATCACGGTATCAGCACCGACCTGATAGGCATAAATTGCAGCCAGCGTTAAAAACAGAATGTTACGACCCGGTACGAAGGTATTCGGCAAGCCATTTTCCTGCAGTTCGTTGCTGACCGGAATGGCATCCCGCGTCAGCGCCGACACCGCAAGCTCGTTCAACAGGCCAACATCCAGCACTTTATGCGCAGCCAGATTGAGATCAGCGGCGATCTTTTTGGCCACTTCAATTTCCAGTACATGCCGCTGACCATAATCAAAGGTAATGGCATGTACTTCATCATACTGCTGCACGGCATAGAGCAGACAGGTCGTGCTATCCTGTCCGCCGCTGAATACCACGACTGCTTTACGTTTCGTCTGACTCATAACTTATCGACCTGTCTTTCCGACACGCGTGATACGCTGACGATTGCCCGCAGGACGCGCTTTTTTACGCGGGGCATCATCATGCAAACGCTGACGGGCGTTTTCCCAGCCTTTTTCATCATCCCGGTCACGAGATACAGGCGGGGCAGCCCGTTGAACTTTAGCTCTTACCGGTGCTGATTCCGTGATTTCGACAACCGCGTCATCACCTTGTAAAACACTACGTTCACGATGACGGCGGACAGCACGGCGGATCTGCGCAGCCTGTTTGAACTGGCTCTTACGATCATCAACCGCAAAAACTTTACTGCGCTCTTCTGGTGGCAACCCCACCAGCTTACGCAGATAGTTCACCTGCGGCAGTTGTAATTCCTCCCAACCACCGCGGGGTAAGGTTTTTTCCAGCTTGATATCGCCATAGCGAACACGCATCAGACGGCTAACCTGCACATCCAGCGATTCCCACAAACGACGAACTTCGCGGTTACGACCTTCGCAGAGGGTCACGTTGAACCATTGGTTCAAACCTTCGCCGCCCATCGCAACGATCTTGTCAAACTTGGCCGGACCATCTTCCAGTTGCACACCGTGGCGCAGTTTCTGCAGCATGCCTTCGGTGACTTCACCGAACACTCGCACCGCATATTCACGCTCCACTTCATGGCTTGGATGCATCAATCGGTTCGCCAGTTCACCATCGGTAGTGAACAGCAACAGCCCGGAGGTATTCACATCCAGACGCCCTACCGCCACCCAACGCGAATCTTTGATCCGGGGTAACCGGTCAAACACGGTCGGACGCCCCTCAGGGTCATGACGAGTACACATTTCCCCTTCCGGCTTGTGATAAGCCAGCACACGACAGATCACATCATTCACAGTCGGTACTGCGATCTGATGACCATCCACGCGGATCACATCTTTTGCTTCAACTCGATCACCCAGTGTGGCAACTTTGCCATTGACACTGACGCGACCTTCGCTGATCACTGTCTCCATCTCACGACGGGAACCCACACCCGCTCGAGCCAGTACTTTTTGCAGTTTTTCGCTCATGCTTTGCCTCAATCATTCAAACGGTGTCGGATCTCCGGCACCGAAGCGTACCACTTTAGGCTCATCTTCTGAAAAATCGACAACGGTCGTCGGCTGTTCGCCTTGCGTTCCGCCATCAACGATCAAATCAACAACTTTTTCCAGCTTTTCACGGATCGCTTCCGGATCCGCTTCCGCCAATGCCTGACCGGGCAGGATCAGGGTGCTGGACATTAACGGTTCACCCAATTCCACTAACAGTGCTTGAGCAATCTTATTGGTCGGAACTCGTATCCCGATGGTTTTCTTTTTCTCGTTCATCAGGCGACGCGGTACTTCCTTGGTCGCTTTCAGAATAAAAGTATAGGCACCCGGCGTATTATTTTTAATTAAACGGAATGCCGTATTGTCTATTTTGGCATACACCGATAATTCAGAAAGATCACTGCACAGTAACGTGAAGTTATGTTCCCCTTCCAGATGCCGGATGCGACAAACCCGCTCCAGTGCATTTTTATCACCAATCAGACAGCCCAAGGCATAACCAGAATCTGTCGGATAAACAATCACACCGCCCTGGCGAAGAATACCAACCGCCTGATTAATCAGCCGTGTTTGTGGATTAACCGGATGAACAACAAAATATTGACTCATAATTCCTCCCCATTCGGGACGTCAGGAAATGCAGAAAATGCATGCCAGACGGGGTCAACATCCTTGGGTAACCACAAGTTTTTTCCTAACTCAACCCAAGGTAGCGGTGCATGAAAATCTGAGCCAACAGATGCCATCAAACCATAATCCCGGCAATATTGACCCAAGGTTGACCGCTCCTGCGGACTTTGCTGACATAAACTCACTTCGATGGCATCGCCACCAGCTTCTTTAAATAATACCAGAAGACGTTTCAGCCACTTAGTAGAAAGTTTATAGCGTGCAGGATGTGCCAATACGGCTTTTCCGCCAGCAGCATGAATAACCGAAACCACTTCTTCAATCGATGCCCAGTTATGCGGCACATACGCACGGGCACCGCGCGCCAGATAACGATCAAACGCGTTCTGCATGGTTTTACAATGCTTTTGTTCTACCAGATAGCGGGCAAAATGCGCTCGGGTCAGCATACCGTCACCTGCCAGTGCCTGTGCACCCTCATAACAACCGGGAATGCGGTTTTTCTCCAATCGGCGCCCAAGTTCAATACCGCGTTCTGTACGCGCATTTTCTTGTCGAGCCAGTAAGGCCAGCAACACCGGATGATGAATATCCACATCTAAACCCACGACATGAATTTCGATAGCATCCCAGGTACAGGAAATCTCGACACCCGGCACCAGAAACAAAGGCAGATTATTTTCATGAATGGCGGCCTGAGCCAGAGCAATGCCAGCTATCGAGTCATGGTCTGTCAGTGCAAGAACATCGACTTCTTTTTCAACGGCTCGGGCCATCAGCTCCATGGGCGATAACTTGCCATCAGAGCAGGTCGAGTGGCTGTGTAAATCTATTCGCATTCATGTTCTCGTGGTTCAATTGTAAAAGGAGCTTGACAAGCTGGTGTCAATATAGTTTAACTGTAACCACTTTAACTGAACTTGGTTTTTGAAAATGACTTTTAACCAGACCCAAACCTTTCGTTGGTGGTGGCACACTCCTTAAAGCGGGTGTGGGGTTTCGGCTATTTTCAAAAAATAAAGCAGACAGAATTCCCAAAAAGGCCCGCTAGCATAGCGGGTCTTTTTTTTATACGCAAAAAAATACAGGGACGAATAAATGATTCAGCGACATAAACAAACATGGCGATGGCAAAAAATCTGAATAACTGACTGTTAACTATGAATTTTTGTCAAAGGAGTAATGCCATGAAATTATTAATTGCGGGAGTACAACAATGAGCCCTTCTCTCCCTACCGGTCAACGTCTCACTCTGCGTGAGAAAGCCCACTATGTCGCTGATCCATTAGAACTTTTCACTCAACTGACCGAACCAGCCGACAACAGCCTGCTGTTGGAATCCGCCGAAATTGATACCAAAACCGGCACCCAGAGCATGTTGTTGATTGATGCTTGTGTGCGTATGGTCTGTCAGGGGCATGTCGTCACTGCCACCGCGCTGAACAGCAATGGTGAGGCTGTACTGAATCTGTTAAGCAGCACCTTGCCTGACGAAGTTAACAAACAACGTAACTCCACCCAGTTACAATTGACTTTCCCGCAGATTAGCGGAATTCAGGATGAAGACAGCCGCCTGAAGGCGCTTTCTGTACTGGATAGTTTACGCACCCTGCTGACTCACAGCATCGATGCAGAGGCAGTGAATCTGTTCCTTGGCGGTATCTTCGCGTATGACCTGATTGCCAATTTTGAACAACTGCCTGATGTCGAAGATAGTGATAATACCTGCCCGGATTTCTGCTTCTATGTGGCAGAAACCCTGATCCAGATCGATCACATTCGCAAAACCACCCATCTGCAAGCAGCACTGTTTGGTGGTGAATCTGGCGCTCACGAATTGCCACGGCTGCAACATCGTCTGGCGGCACTGAAAGAGTATTGCAATCACTTCCGCCCGAATGGCATCTCTAAAAAAGAAGCGCTGCCTTCACAGCTGAATGTGGATAAGAGCGATAAAGCGTATTGTGCTGATGTAGAAAAACTGAAAGGTAATATCCGTAAAGGCGATATCTTCCAGGTGGTGCCATCACGCTGCTTCAGCCTGCCGTGCCCACAGCCACTGTCTGCTTACCGCGAACTGAAACGCACCAACCCAAGTCCCTATATGTTCTATATGAACGATCAGGATTTCACCTTGTTCGGCGCCTCACCGGAAAGTGCGGTCAAATTTGAACATAAGAGCCGCCAGGTGGAAATGTATCCGATTGCCGGTACCCGTCGCCGCGGCCTGAATGCTGATGGTTCTGTGAATCTGGATCTGGATGGCCGCCTGGAGCTGGAACTGCGTCAGGATGCTAAAGAAACCGCCGAGCATCTGATGCTGGTCGATCTGGCGCGTAACGACATTGCCCGCATCAGCGAACCAGGCAGTCGTTACGTCAAAGATCTGCTTAAAGTCGATCGTTACAGTCACGTGATGCATCTGGTTTCCCGTGTTGTTGGTACCTTGCGTCATGATCTGGATGCGCTGCACGCCTATCAGGCCTGCATGAATATGGGCACATTGACAGGGGCCCCTAAAATCCGGGCTTCTGAGCTGATCCGCGAAGTAGAACAAAAACGTCGTGGCAGCTACGGTGGTGCCGTGGGTTATCTCAACAGCGATGGCGATATGGATACCTGCATCGTGATCCGCTCTGCCTTTGTGAAAAACGGCATTGCTTATGTGCAGGCCGGTGCCGGTGTGGTGTTTGATTCCAAACCACAGGCCGAAGCGGATGAAACTCGCGGCAAAGCTGCTGCGGTGCTGAATGCCATTGCGCTGGCACACGGAACCACCCTTGCTGAAATTACCGCCCAGGCCACACAGGCTGCTCAGGTTAACAAGGAGGCTGCCCATGCTTAATACCATCTTCCTGTTGGATAACTTCGACTCGTTTACCTATAACCTGGTGGATCAGTTCCGCAGCCTCGGTCATACCGTCAAAATTTACCGTAACAATCTGCCAGCCCATCAGATTTATGAACAGATCATGGCCAGTGCCGATAATCCGGTACTGGTGCTCTCTCCCGGTCCCGGTGCGCCGCATGAAGCGGGCTGCATGATCGAACTGATTGGATTGTGCCGTGGTAAAGTACCCATCATAGGTATCTGTCTCGGTCATCAGGCTATTTGTGAATATTACGGCGGCACGGTAGGTTCCGCTGGTGAATTTGTGCACGGCAAAGTCTCGAAAATCGAACATACCGGCAAAGACATGTTCACCGGTATGAATCAGCCATTACCGGTGGCCCGTTATCACTCGCTGGTGGCGACTTATGTCCCCGATGAGCTGGAAGTGATCGCTCGCTATCAAGAAATGCCGATGGCTGTATTGCATCGCGCCGATCGCGTACTGGGTTTTCAGTTCCATCCTGAATCGATTATGACCACCGATGGCGCTAAACTACTGACCCAAAGTCTGGCGTTTGTCACGGCCACAGACAAGGAGGTCTGAGAATGACAGTTTCTCTGGAAGGTTTATACCGCGGTGAATCACTGACCAGCATCGAAAGTGAACAGCTGTTCGGTGAATTATTGCGCGGCGAGATGGATCCTATCGTGCTTTCATCGTTGCTGACTGCACTGAAAGTCAAAGGTGAAAGCCCGTCTGAAATTGTCGGCGCAGCCAAGGCACTGATTGCCGCCGCCAAGCCGTTTCCTCGTCCGGATTATGAGTTCTGCGATATCGTCGGCACCGGTGGTGATGGCCTGCATACCATCAATATCTCCACCACGGCGGCACTGGTCGGTGCAACTTGCGGTATCAAAGTAGCTAAACACGGCAATCGCAGCGTGTCATCGAAAACCGGCTCTTCCGATCTACTGGACAAACTCGGCATCAAACTGGATATGAGCCCGGAAACCGCACGGCATTGTCTGGATGAGGCCAACGTCTGCTTCCTGTTTGCGCCGCAATATCACAGCGGTATGCGCTTCGCAGCGCCGGTGCGTCAGGCACTGAAAACCCGTACTATCTTTAACGTGCTCGGCCCGCTCATCAATCCGGCGCGTCCAACCTATCAGCTAATGGGTGTCTATTCTGCTGACCTGCTGGAACCGATCGCTGAAACCTTACGCGAACTGGGTCTGCACAAAGGCATGGTTGTCTATGGTAGCGGTTTAGATGAAATCGCCGTGCACGGTGAAACACAGGTAGCCGAAATTCAGGGCGAGCATATTCGCTATTACACGCTGACTCCAGCCGATTTTGGTCTGAAATACCACACGCTGGAAGCCATTCGCGGCGGTGAGCCGGAAGAAAACCGCCAGATCACAGAAAACCTGCTGGCTGGTAAAGGCACCGAGGCTCAGCAAACAGCGATAGCTATCAATCTGGCGCCACTGCTGAAAATGGGCGGTCTGGTTGAAAACCTGAAACAAGGTGCGGAAATGGCAATCGAAACCCTGCGTAGCGGTGATGCATTAGATAAAGTCACTCAGCTCGCCACCCTGAGTCACAAGGAGTAACAGGATGTTGTTTAATCAGGCGCTCGCCTCAACGGTGCTGGGTAAAATTGTCGCTGACAAGGCACTGTGGATTGCCGCACGTAAAGCTGCGCAACCACTGGAAACTTTTCTGACATCACTGACACCGAGTGATCGTGATTTTGTGAATGCTTTGCGCGGCAAGACGGCCTTTATTCTGGAGTGCAAAAAGGCGTCACCATCCAAAGGGCTTATTCGGGATGATTTTTCTCCTTCAGCCATTGCCAAGGTTTACGGTCGTTATGCGTCCGCAATTTCCGTGCTGACCGATGAAAAATACTTCCAGGGCAATTTTGCTTTCCTGCCGCAAGTACGCAAAGAAGTCTCGGTACCGGTGCTGTGCAAAGATTTCATCATCGATCCGTATCAGATCTATCTGGCACGCCATCATCAGGCCGATGCGATACTGCTGATGTTATCGGTGTTGAACGACGAACAATACCGTGAGCTGGCAACAGTCGCCAAATCACTGAACATGGGCGTTCTGACCGAAGCCATCAGCGAAGAAGAGATCGAGCGCGCTATTGCTTTAGGTGCAGAAGTCATTGGCATTAACAACCGTGACCTGCGTGATCTGAAAATCGACCTGAATCGTACCCGCGAGCTGGCACCGCTGGTGCCGAAAGATCGCGTGGTGATTTGCGAGTCTGGCATCTATCATCATGCACAGGTCAAAGATCTAGCACACTATGCCAACGGCTTTCTGGTCGGCAGCTCACTGATGGAAGAGGCCGATCTCGACATGGCCTGTCGTAAACTGATCCTCGGCCAGAACAAGGTTTGCGGCCTGACTCGAACCGAGGATGCGAAAACCGCTTATACCGCAGGTGCCGTCTTCGGTGGGTTGATTTTCGTGGAAGGCAGCCCGCGTTGTGTTTCTGTGGCTCAAGCCAATGCTATTACCGACGCTGCTCCGCTGAATTATGTCGGTGTATTCCGTAATGCCAGCAAAGAAACCATCCAGTCTGTTGTTGAAACACTGAAACTGTTTGCTGTGCAGCTACATGGTGATGAAACTGAGTCGTATATTAAGCAATTACGCTCTCTGATCCCCGGCTGTCAGATCTGGAAAGCAATTGCTATATCCGACTCATTACCCGAGCTGAATTACAGTGCCGATCGCCTGTTGCTCGACAGCAAAGTAGGCAATCAGAGTGGCGGTACTGGCCACAGCTTTGACTGGTCGCTGCTGGCCGATTTACCGAAAGAAAAACTGATGCTGGCCGGTGGCATTAACCCGGACAACATCGCCGCTGCGGTCAAAGTTGGCTGCCTCGGTCTTGATCTGAATTCCGGCGTCGAAAGTGCGCCCGGCATCAAAGATGCCGACAAAATCCAGCGTGCCTTTGTAGCACTGCGTAACTACTGATTTTTGTAAAAAGGAATTGCAATGACTTTACTTGACCCGTTTTTCGGTGAATTTGGCGGGATGTACTCCCCGCAAATTCTGATGCCAGTGCTGCTGGAGCTGGAAAAAGCATTTGTTGACGCCAAGGATGACCCTGAATTTCAGGCTGAATTCCAGCATCTGTTAAAAGAATATGCCGGACGTCCAACGCCACTGACACTGTGTCGTAATCTGACCAAAGGCACCAAAACCAAACTTTATCTGAAACGTGAAGATTTGCTGCACGGCGGCGCGCACAAAACCAATCAGGTACTAGGTCAGGCGCTGCTGGCCAAACGTATGGGAAAAACCCGCATCATCGCCGAAACCGGCGCAGGTCAGCACGGCGTCGCGACTGCATTGGCGTGTGCACTGTTAAACCTGCCTTGCCGCATCTACATGGGTGCCGTTGACTGCGAACGCCAAAAACCCAACGTGTTCCGTATGCGTTTGATGGGTGCTGAGGTAGTACCGGTACACGCCGGTTCGTCCACACTGAAAGATGCCTGTAACGAAGCGATGCGTGACTGGACTGCAAACTACAAAGATACCCATTACATTCTGGGTACGGCCGCGGGCCCGCATCCCTTCCCGACTATCGTGCGTGAATTCCAGCGCATGATCGGTGAAGAAGCCAAAGCGCAGATCCTAGATGCGGAAGGCCGTCTGCCTGATGCCGTCGTTGCCTGTGTCGGCGGTGGCTCCAATGCCATCGGTATGTTTGCGACTTTCATTGAGGAAGAAGGCGTTCGTCTGATTGGGGTTGAACCTGCCGGCTTTGGTATCGAAACCGGCAAACACGGCGCACCGATTGGTCATGCGCCTAAAGGCATCTATCTGGGGATGGTCTCTTATCTGATGCAGGATGAAAATGGTCAGGTTGAGGAATCCCACTCGATTTCTGCCGGTCTCGACTTCCCATCCGTAGGGCCGCAGCACGCATATCTTTCTTCGATTGGTCGCGCGCAATATCCATCGGTCACTGATAAAGAAGCACTGGAAGCCTTCCAAGAGCTCTCTCGCCATGAGGGTATCATTCCGGCACTGGAATCATCCCACGCGTTGGCCCATGCGCTGAAAATGGCACGTTCTGAGCCGGAAAAAGAACAGATCCTGATCGTCAACTTATCCGGTCGTGGAGACAAAGACATATTTACGGTAGCCAACGTACTGGAAGGTGAAGGAGCACTGTTATGAGACGTTATAGCAAACTGTTTGAACGTCTGAATGCGGCTAATCAGGGCGCATTTGTGCCTTTCGTCGCGATTGGCGACCCGACTCCGGAACTTTCTGAACAGATCATTGAAGCCCTGATTGCTGGTGGTGCTGATGCTCTCGAATTGGGTATTCCCTTCTCAGATCCGGTCGCGGATGGCCCGACTATTCAGGATGCCGCCACCCGCGCACTGAAAGCACATACCACCCCGGCGATCTGCTTTGATATTCTGGCTCGCATCCGCGCCAAATATCCGGATCTGCCTATCGGCCTGTTGCTGTATGCCAACCTGGTTTATACCCACACAGCAGAAGACTTCTTTAGCAAAGCCAAGGCTGCGGGTGTGGACTCCGTACTGATCGCTGATGTGCCAGTGGAAATGTCAGCGCCATTTAAAGCGGCAGCGGATAAATTCGGTGTAGAAAGCATCTACATTGCGCCACCCAATGCTGACGATGCCACACTGAAACGTGTCGCTGAACTAAGTTCCGGTTATACCTATCTGCTGAGTCGTGCCGGTGTCACCGGTGCGGAAACCCGTGCGCAGATGCCGGTTGATCACTTACTGAAAGCACTGAAAGAGTTTGATGCGCCGCCCGCATTGCTTGGCTTTGGTATCAGCGAACCAGAACAGGTTCGTGCAGCCATTGCGGCTGGTGCAGCCGGTGCCATCTCAGGTTCTGCCGTGGTCAAAATCATAGAGCAACATCTTAGCGAACCGGCTGTTATGCTGGACAAGCTGACCCAGTTTGTTCGCACGATGAAAGCGGCTACCGTCCGCTGATAAATTCAGACTCCCTCACTCTTGGGGGAGTCTCTTTAATGCTGTTTTCCCTTTCCATTCCGCTGTACACTAGTTAGACTGTCACCGTTTGTTAACAACGGGTCAAAACATGAAACAGCTACTCGATTTCATCCCCCTTATTGTCTTCTTTGCAGTTTTTAAACTTCACGACATCTATGCCGCAACCGGCGCTTTAATGGCTACCACTATTCTGCAAATGGTCGTGATCTGGTTTATGTATAAAAAACTGGAACGCAGTCATTTAATCACTTTGGTCGTTGTACTGATTTTTGGTGCCATGACGCTGTTTTTCCACAATGAAAACTTCATCAAATGGAAAGTGACCGTACTGTATGCGGCGTTTGGTTCTGCGCTATGGGTAAGTCAGTTCCTATTACAGAAACCTCTGATGAAAAAAATGTTGGGGAAAGAATTGTCATTACCCGATGCTGTATGGAACCGGATTAATTTTTCATGGGGACTGTTCTTCTGGATCATCGGCGCAATTAACGTTTATATCGCGTTCTACATGCCAACCGAGATTTGGGTTGATTTCAAGGTGTTCGGGGTCTTGGGACTCATGCTCTTAAGTACCGTGATAACCGGTATTTATATTTATCGTTACCTACCCTCTCATGACCAACAAGAACAAGATAAGGATTAGTTATGTGGTATGTGATCATTGCAGAAGATATTGAAAACAGCCTGCCATTGCGTAAAGCACACCGTCCGGCACATTTAGCCCGTTTGCAGGCGTTGCAGGCAGAAGGACGCGTACTGACTGCCGGCCCGAATCCGGCCATTGATGCCGATGATCCGGGTGAAGCTGGCTTCAGTGGTAGCATCATGATTGTCGACTTTCCATCGCTGGCAGAAGCAAAAAGCTGGGCTGATGCCGATCCGTTTGTTGCCGCCGGTGTTTACGCAAACGTGACCGTAAAACCATACAAGCAAACCATCTAATATTCGAAGAAACACACCCGCAAAAAAGGAGCCAGCTATGGCTCCTTTTTTCTGTCTGATTTTACTTACATTGCATTCAGCAAATGACCTTTGGCAACGCCGGAGGATTAACTCGTTGATTCAAATCGACGCCACAAACCAGGGGTTCAAAATCTCTGGTTTGCTATAACGCAGAGGCTCTCCTTCCAGTGTTTCCACCTTGCCACCCGCCCCTTCTAAAACAGCCTGCGCCGCAGCCGTGTCCCATTCACAAGTAGGGCCAAGCCGTGGATATAAGTCTGCGTTACCTTCTGCCAACAGACAAAATTTCAGCGAACTGCCCACCGATACCAGCTCATGCTCACCGAGTTTTTGCAGATATTCAGCAGTTTCGGCATTAACATGCGAACGGCTACCCACGACCCGCAACAATTCGCTTTTTTCATTTACAAGCGGTAACGGGAGCACGGCATCCACCGTTTTCAGCCAACAACCGCAGTCTTTTCCACCCCAATACAATTTATTCTGGACTGGTACCCCGACAACGCCAAACTCAGCGACACCATTGACGATAAAAGCAATATTGACGGTAAATTCCCCATTGCGCTTAATAAACTCTTTCGTACCGTCTAGCGGGTCCACCAACCAATAAGCCGATAAGTGTGTCCGTTGGCTTTTCACTGTTTCGTCAGATTCTTCAGAAATCACAGGCCAATCTGGCGTCAGTGCCGTCAAACGCTGCTCTATCAGGTGATGTGAGGCCTTATCGGCTTGCGTCAGAGGAGATTCATCCGCTTTTACCGTCAGCTCTACCGGTTCGTCATAGACAGCCAGAATGGCCTTTCCTGCTTCCTCAGCAATTTCAAGTACAGCATTGATCAGTTCATCATTCAGCATCATCGTCGGCTACCTCTTTGTTCATTCTGCTAGTTTACCCGAGATACACCCTGCAGATTTAGATCATTCTGTACTGACTTATAGCTCGCGCTGCCACAACTGGCAGTTTCCGGTCTGCTCGCGCTAGCTGATGATATTCAGTTCAAGGAGAATATTATGACGATTAAAATGAAATTTTTCTGTTTACCTCTGTTGGTATTGTCATTGTTTAGTCCAACGATGGAAGCCAAACAAATCACCTTCCGGGAAATAGATCCCACCGACATTAATTCCGCTGAACTCGTTGATTTGAATACCGCCACCATTGAACAGCTCATGACATTAAAAGGTATTGGCCGGAAAAAAGCCCAAGCCATTATCGACTACCGACAATTACACAGCTTCCGCCATGTAGAAGAGCTAGATGCCATTAAGGGCATTGGCCCTAAATTGGTTAAAGCCAATTTTGCTCGTCTGACCATCTATGGTTACCAAACCAGTTCGCCTTCTTTTTTAGAAAACACAGCTCATCATCGTCGGAAAAGCAAGAGCAGTTGCAGCCGATAAACCTTATATTTCATGTAAAAATTGATCTGGCAAAGCCAGGCAACTCAGCTATGATAACGCCAGCTTGTTTGTGTATTACAAGGACTAATAATGAGCACCACCCCAGTTACAGTTCGTAAAGCAGTGTTACCGGTTGCGGGTCTGGGTACCCGTATGTTGCCTGCAACTAAAGCGATCCCGAAAGAGATGTTGCCGGTCGTTGATCGTCCATTAATCGAATATGTGGTTCGTGAAGCAATTGCCGCAGGGATCAAAGAAATCATACTGGTGACCCACTCCAGTAAAAACTCTATCGAAAACCATTTCGATAAGAGCTTTGAATTAGAAGCGACACTGGAAAAACGTGTTAAGCGTCAGCTGCTCTCTGAGATTCAAAATATCTGCCCGAAAGACGTGACGATCATGCACGTTCGTCAGGGCGAGGCAAAGGGATTGGGTCACGCTGTTCTGTGCGCGCATCCACTGGTCGGCGATAACCCATTTGTGGTGCTGTTGCCAGACGTACTGATTGACGATGCCGCCTGTGATCTGAAAACCGATAACCTGGCTGATATGGTTAAACAATTCGGTGAAACCGGAACCAGCCAGATCATGGTTGAACCCGTCGCCAAAGAAACCGTTGATCAATACGGGATTGCCGATGTGAACGGCGAAACCCTGACACCGGGTACATCTCTGCCTATCCGTCAGATCGTGGAGAAACCACCAGTCGATAAAGCACCGTCCAATCTAGCCGTTGTCGGTCGTTATGTTCTCTCAGCAGATATCTGGCCATTGCTGGAAAAAACACCGCTGGGCGCGGGGGATGAAATTCAGCTAACTGATGCCATCGCCATGCTGATGGAAAAACAACCGGTCAATGCCTATCTGATGAAGGGCAAGAGCCATGATTGCGGTAGTAAACTCGGTTATATGAAGGCTAATGTGGAATATGCTTTACGCCATAAATCACTGAAAAACGATTTTAAAGCCTACCTGAAAGATATCATCAAAACGTTAGACTAAGCGTTGCTAAGGGGTTGCCAGTGAAGCAGCCCCTTTTATATTCTGTACTTTCGATATTTTCAGCACTAACTCATGCTGTATCTCGCTTTGAATTTTCATTTCAAATGGATAGCTGATCACTTTATTAAAGTTCTGATATTCCACTTCCGGTAATAAACCCAGCGACAAATTGGCGGCCTTTTTTAACCAATGCGGAGAGCTTAATCCGGCGTTCGCAAAATGAACCTGTTCCGCTTTGTCAGAAAGCAATAATGCCGAGCAGTTGATATTGCAAAGGATACCCGACTGACAAACATGCCAGTTTAAATAGCTTAGAATATTGCGGGGAGAATCAAAAAGCTGATTCTCATTTTGTTGATACTGCCGATAGGGTGGATCAAGTAAGAATTTGATCATCGCGGCCACAAATGCCACATCCAGCATTTCCGCATATAGCTCAACAATCACCACCATTAACGCATCATCCACCGGATAAAAATCCACGTAGAGCAAGGGCGTAGTGGATGAAAAATCAATCAGCCACTGCCCTAGTTGGATGGGCGATGATTTTTGCATCATCTGCATCAGTTTGGTTGAGGTGTAATCATCCTTACGCAGCAAGGAGCGATGTTTCTGCAATTCCTGATAATGTGAATCAGGGTCAGAGTGCTGTAAACATTCATGAATAGCCTCCAGCACCACATTCCAATCGGTGATTGGTTTTAATATATAGTCACAGGCCCCCTCTCGTAACGCCTGGGTGACATCATCAAATTTAGCCAAACCCGAAACAACGATGATCGGCATAAACGGATAACGATTATGAATACAGCTAATAACCTGATGTCCGGGCATACCGGGCATATGTAAATCACATAACACGACATCCGGCTGAAACATCGCGACACCAGCCAGACCTTCAGCGCCATTTTTGGTTTCTAATACCAGAAAATTTTTGCTGCGAAGATAAGCGCCGAGCATCATACGGAATACGGCTTCATCTTCAATAATTAGTATTTTCCACTGACCCGTGCGATGCAGCATGACAAGATCTCTCGTCCGCAATTTATTATTAGCGTAGACAAAATCAGTTCGGAGTGAAAGTTGACTTAAATTTAAATTTTTAGGAATTCACAAAATATAAGTGTATGGAAAACAAATGAATCCTATTAAATAAGCATGACGGCTGTCTGTCATCCATGTCTTAAATCAGAGATAATAAGGTAATACTCCAGGAGCAATGACAATGTCGCCACAAGAATTTTTATTGCTAAACCAACCACGTCTCAGTCATCCGGCCAGAACCCTGTACTATCTGCATTTGCGTCGCCAGGCAACACAACAGCTGCCGGTGTTAATCAACTATCCAGAACTAGGACGTGCCCTGGCCGTTGAAGATCCATCGGTTCCTGGGGGTTTTAGTTATCAAGTGACTGCGCGACAACTGACCCAATTATTTGATGAACTTATTCAGGTTGGCCTGATCTTGCTCCCCAACAGCCCATCAGCCGGTGCAGAACATTACCACCAGCAGTATGTCACGTTGCCGTTGATTGCACAGACAACTGCACCACTGGCTCAGTCTGCCTTCGCAATGCATACTGAATGGCAGCCTGATTCACAGTTCACCGGGCTGTGTCAGCTCTGTGGACTCATCGATGCACACTATGATGAAGAAGACCGTGGTGAGTTCATCGCCTACTGGCTAGGCCGGCCGGAACGTTTCGCCACTCAACATCAATGGATGCTGAAATTTGCTAAGATGTTGAAAAGCCGTCGTTATCAGCGCCGTCAAACCGAGAATGTTGGCTATCAACAAACATCCGTAACCACAGCACCAAATAATAGTGGTGAACCAAGCCAGCGCGCCTTAGAAATGATTGCGCATGTACAACAACTTAAACAAGGGGAAAACCATGAGTGAGCACATTGATCCATTTCTTGATGATCGTGATGATATGCCAGTGGCCCCCGAAACTGATGATGAACAAACCAAGCATCAGGTTGCCGCCTTATTAAACCGACTGCAACGTATCCGACGTACTCATGCACCTGTGCCAGAATATGATTATCAGCAACTACGCGCTGAATATGAGAAACAGGCCAATGCGGATGTACAGAAACTACAACAAGAATCCCGCCTACATCGCGTACAAAAACTCATTGCGCAGGCAGATCTAAATCCTGACTGGATTTTTGACCGCATGGATCATACCGACCCGGTGTTAGAACATGCGATCCAAACTGCGCATTCGTTTATCAGCGGATTTGAACATTGGGAACAACATGGTGGTAGTTGTATTTTGATTTATGGCGACTATGGCAGTGGCAAATCAACCCTCGCGGGTGCTATTGCACACGAGCTGATTGCTCAACGCCAGAAATCAGTGATCTTTCAACAGTGGGCATCCATCATTGATCGGTTGTTTTTTGCCGTTATTGAAGATCAGGAAGAACGGAATCGCTACCGCAGAGCCTTGGAAGAGGTCGATCTGCTGATTATTGATGAGATCGGGGCAAATAAAACCCGTATGGTTGAAAGCCAGAGTAGCTTTTTGGGCCACCTGCTCCGACGCCGGCGAAATTTGTCAAAGAGCGTTATTCTGATCACTAATCACAATCCGGCTTCGCTACATCAGGCAATTGGTGACTTCTGTTTTGAAGCGATCAAAGCCTTCAATCCAGTCGATATCCACCTTTCCGGACCAAGCCGGCGCCCACGTATTGGCAACTATGGCGGCTAAAGCCGCCATGAACCTCACACCTATTTAACGCGCAGATTCCGGCAGTTCACCATTGAGCCCTAATGCCTGCTCCAGTAACGGCGTGATAAATGGCAAACTGTGTGCAGCCATACGCATACCAACCCCTCGAATGATTTTTTTCAATTGATCATCACCACTAAAGAGTTGTTTAAACCCCTCCATTGTTGCCAGCCACTGCACTGCCTCAGCTTTGCGCCAACGTTCATAAGCACGGAGTTTTCGGGGGTCATCAATCGGTATGTTATCCACCAGCATTTGCAATAACGTATCTGCCAGTGCCGCCGCATCCATGAAACCAAGATTAACGCCCTGCCCCGCCAGCGGATGGATCGTATGTGCTGCATCGCCCAGCAAAATTAATCGCGACTGCACTTGCTGCCGGGCATAACGGGCTGTTAATGGACATAGCACTCGCGCTCCGACCAATTCACAGAGGCCCAGTTTTAGATCAAAGGTGGCCGCTAAACGATGATTAAATTCATCAACCGAACATGACGCCAGCTCTTCTGCAAGCGCAACAGGTAATGACCAGACAATGGAACACTCATTCGCTGACCACAACGGCAGAAATGCCAATGGCCCCTGCGGTGTAAATACCTGACGGGCAACATTGCCATGCGGTTCAGTAGTCTGGATTGTGGCTACCAATGCCGTATGCTGATAATCCCAACTGGCCAGAGGAATACGAAATTGCTGTCGGAGTGGTGAGTTGGCGCCATCGGCCGCGATTAATAACCGGGTAAACAACATTTGCTGATTATCCAAGACTAAGACCATGCCTTGTTCATTCTCTGAAACAGACTGAATTTGTGTCTGAAACAGTAAATCAACCGATGATTCCTTTAATGAGGCTAGCAATGCTTGCTGGAGCACGCTGTTTTCAACAATAGAACCCAGATGCGGTTGCTGGAACTGGCTGGCTTCGACCTCGAAATGCGCGAAACTATCTTTCTCCCACACTGACATACCAGAGAAAGGTTGCTTCCGCTGGATTAACGACCAAGCGCCTAAACGTTCAAGAAAACGCTCACTGGCAAGATTGATGGCACTCACCCGGGGAGAGGCTTCGGCTAAGATTTCTGCCGGTTGTTGTTTATCCACTACGGCAATTCGCAGTCCGCTATTACGTAATGCAGACGCTAACGCCAACCCCACCATGCCGCCGCCAACAATGACCAGATCCAACATTTTCATGATTTATGTCCCAATGCCTGCTGTACCAGACCATTCTTTAAACAAGGAATATGATTCATCAACATCAGCCCGACTTGACGAGTCACCACCAAAGGAAACGCCGGCTCTGCGAATAAAGTAGCCAGTGACGATGTCAGACCGATCGTTCGTTGCATATCGCCCTCTCGCTGTTGGCGATATTGCTGTAACACCGAGTAAGCCCCTGGATCGACGGCATGCTGTAAAATGGCGCGCAGAGTCATAATATCGCGCATTGCCAGATTAAATCCCTGACCGGCAACCGGATGGAGCTGATGGGCTGCATTCCCTAGCAACACGACTCGATGATGAGTTATCTGGGGCAGATAGCGGAGGGATAAGGGATACAATGCCCGCGCACCGCATTGCATGAAACGACCAGCCCTGAAACCAAACATCTGCTGAAGGCGGTGAATAAAATCCACTTCGTCCAACCGCATGTTTTCATTTGCCTGTTCCGGAGACTGACACCAGACCACCGAGTATGTATTTTCTCCCAATGGCAGCAATGCCAATGGCCCGTTTGCCGTAAATCGCTCCCACGCCCGACCACAGACAGGCTCGTCGACCACCAGCGAGGTGATCATTGCCGTTTGCGAGAAATCATACTGTTCTACAGGTAGATTTAACTGCTGCTGAATCAGTGAATGCGCGCCCTCGGCACTCACCAATAATCGGGTGGTCAGTTGTTCCTCTGAAGAGAGCATCAAGGTGACCCAATCCTCAGATTGAGTAAACGAGATCAGTTGGGATGGGCAATAATGCGTAATATTTAAATAAGTCGGTAAAGTGCGATACAGTTGCTGCCCGGCGACAGACAGTTCCAATACATATCCCAATGCTGCAAGCTGAAATTCCTCAGCCGCCATCGTGACACGCCCTGCATGACCGTTCTCAGACACATGAATATGACGAATGGCATGGGCAGCCGATTGCCATTCAGCCCATAACTTTAATGACTGCAAAGCCTCGATACTACCCGCCGATAAGGCAATGGCGCGTCCGTCAAAACCCGATTGGGAATGTTGTTGCGGTATCTTCGCCTCGATCAAGGCAATGCGCCAAGGCTTCGCGGTAGGTTTAAGCTGAGCGAGGGCAATCGCTAATGTGGCGCCAGTCATACCGCCACCCACGATTACCACATCATATTCTTGATTCCGAGTCGTCACGATAAATCCAATCAATGCAAAGTCGGACGTTTTTCAGCCTGCGATAAAAATTGACCAAACTCTTCAAAAGCCAGCATTGCTCCTAACTTGACGTGTTCATAAAGAACAAAATAGGACGCTTCATTTTCTTCGTCTTCTTCAAACTCATCATCAAGCTGAGTGATATTGCTAAAATCGCCAATCATCTCCTGCAACTCATCAGAAGCGCGATTCAGATCTTGCTGCATAACAGCAAAGCCAGCCAAAAACGCCTGTACCCATTCGCTGATAGCTTGTAAACGTTCATCCAGTGGGCCATCTTCGTCAGGTAATAACAATTCCAAACCTGATTGTTGCGTCAATGCTGACTGAGTTAAGACAAACAATTGTTCCAACCAGCCACGTACCGCAGCAGGCATTGGCAAACCATCATTGACCAGTGCATTAAATTCCGTCAGCCATTGCTTAGTTGTTGCCTGCACACCACCACACAACAGGCCGCAAAGAATGCCATGTAATTCTGCAGGTGAAGCCATCACTTCATTTTGCTCCAGCAAAGCTTCAGCCTGTGCATATTCATGAAAAACATTATTATTCATACAATAAACCATCGAGAGTGTGTAATCGCCAAAGAGACGATGTCGGATGACTGATCCTAACATTCACGGCCCTCCGTCACCAGTGAGAACGCTTGCAACTTACAGATCGCAGTTATATAGTCGCCCGTTATTTACCGCCTGAAACTGGCACAGAACGAATTATCGACATGGCAGAGTCTTTGGAATCCGTAGAAATTAATGTGCTGGGGCGTGCGTACCGGGTCTCTTGTCAGCCAGATCAATATCTGTTGTTACGGCAAGCAGCACAAAAACTAAACGATGCAATAAGTGAATTACGTATTCGGGCCCGGGGCAGCAGCAACGAACAGCTAGCAATTATGGTAGCTTTGAACCTGAGTCACGAATTATTACTTGAAAAAAATCGCATTCAACAATACTCTGAAAGTATGGAACAACGCATCAGACAACTGAACGATGTTATTCAGGAAGCCCTGAAAGAACAAAGCAAGTTGTCGGCAGATGATTGTAACTAAAAGAAAATTTTTCCTGGGGTGTTCGTCAGTGGGCTTATGTCCCTGAGCCGATAATTTTTTTGCCAGGAAGTCGCTCGCTAGTCAGTGTGCATGCCCGGCCCGACCGGGAAGCCTGAGATTGGCAGTCAGATTTCCGCCTTGAACTCTCGGGTTCAAGGACCAAAGCCTGCAACGGCACCCCGGGATCTCACCTCTTATGACACTTATCGATCGCGATTTTCTCCGCACAACAATCCGGACCCGCCGCCGGGAACTCAGTGCACAGATGCAACAACAGGCAGCCCATGATTTGCTTCTGCAGGTTGTCCCTTTTCTTGAGAAACATCAGGCTCGCTGCATTTCTCTATATCTTGCATGTGATGGCGAACTGGACACCCAACCGCTGATCGAGTGGTGCTGGCAAAACAGCATTAAAGTCTGCTTACCCGTTTTGCATCCCTTCCATGAAGGGCATTTGCTGTTTTTATCTTACACCCCCGAAACCAATATGCTGTTAAACCGTTTCCGAATACCGGAGCCGGAAATGAATACCCACCATATTGTCCCGAAACATGAAATAGACATCATCTTCACACCACTGGTTGCATTTGATGCTGATGGGAATCGTTTAGGCATGGGGGGCGGTTTTTATGATCGCACACTGGAAAACTGGCAACAAACAGGTCGTCCATTCCCTGTGGGATTAGCGCATGATTGCCAGCAAGTTGACCAGATCCCGACTGAAATGTGGGATATTCCACTACCAGCCTTAATTACACCATCGAGCTGCTGGCAGTGGCCATAATCATCACTGTTGTGCTTTCAGCATCCGCAATAATTGATCTTTCAAGTTAGGCGGTGTGCCTTTAATAGTTAAGGTATCGGTATTTGCATCATAGGCAATCCGTTCCCCCAGTAGCTTCTCATCAAAACTGATATTCAGTCCGCCACCGGAACCAACAAATTTGGTCAATTTACGCAGTGCCGTTGTTGCCACCGGAAATTCTTCATCCAGATCATAAGTATCACTGACGAAAGAGTAAAAATCGGCCCCATCACTTTGCTTCGGTAGATATTCAGCCACCGATTTAACTGCGATATCCGCACCCTCTTCGCTTTGCCCTTTGTAGTAATCCACAATTTGCTTCTTCGTGGCCGTTTTTTCCTCAGCAGGCATCTCCACTTGCTGGCAATATTCATTCACAGCCTGAATCAACAACTGATTCTGCAACTTGACATCGACGCCCTCGGCAGCGCCCAAAAAGTCCATAAAGAAATCAGAGACCTTACGGCCAATCCGACCTTTAATAAACGAGATATAACGACGGGAATCTGCATTAGTTTGAAATTCAGTGATATCAATACGTGCCACCAACTGCATTTTGCTGAGATCAATGTACTTGATCTGTGACAATTCCAACTGTTCAGTCAGGGTGACACTGGTTTCACAATCCAATAAACCCAGCAGAATATAGTCCACCCCCACAAACTGGTATTTACAGAAAATCAGCACCCCCTCATCCGGATACTGATAGTGATTCAACTGGGCGAGTAATACCGTGGTAGATTGGTGAGTAAAATCGACAAAGGTCAAATTCTTGTCTAAGTACTGCTGAAACAATTGAGGGAATGGCGACGGATTTTCCGGCTGTTCGGTATCCGCTAAAAAGCAGGCATAGGATTTATTCCCTTTCTGCTGATAGATACGATGCAGTTGTTCAATCCACTCCTGGACTTCGGTCGTTGCTTTCAATTCCTGCGAGCGAGTGTCGGCTTGCAAGACGCCGTTATCGCCCTGACGCAACGAATGGATAATAAGATGTTCAATAATCAGACTCATAGCAGTGGTTGTATCGTAGTGAAAAAGTCGAAGGTAGCGTATTATATAGCGTTCATAAACTGACAACCGCAATACGAGACATATTTCATGCCGATCCTTTCTAAATACAGCACTGAACAAATTGAATCTTTAATGCAAGAACTTCAGTCTGTTCTGCAATCACACAATGCCTCTGTTGATCTCGGTCTGCTGGCGTTGGGGAATCTGGCCACGCATATCATCAATAAACACGTGCCGGAAGCACTGCGTGCTGATGTAGCAAACTCGTTTGCCCGTGCTTTACAACAATCTATTACCGATACCAAAAAGGTTATTCAGTAATATGGCTATCCTGCGACCACAACCGGCTGCATTCCAACGAGATCAAATCTCTCGTCTTATTAGTTGGGGACATTGGTTCACCTTTTTTAATATCCTCCTGGCATTATTTATTTCCAGTCGCTACATTCTGGCTAACCCATGGCCAGAAACCCAACTGGGAGTCGGTTATCTTGTTTTAAGCTGGTTGGGACATTTCTCATTTGTAGGGTTCATCACCTATTTACTGACGCTATTCCCTCTCAGTTTTCTGATCCCTAATCAGAAAATCATGAGAAATTGCTCAGTTGTGATCGCAGTTATAGTGTTGTCGATACTGCTCGTCGACACGCAGATTTATCATGTCTTTAAGTTTCATATCACGCCGACTGTCTGGGATTTATTGCTTAAAGAAGCCGAATCAAAATCGAAATTAAACTGGAATTTCTTGTTTATTGTCATTCCGGTTCTGTTCTTATTGGAATTGGTTATTTCTAATTACGCCTGGCGAATGCAATTACGTCGTCGGAAAAGAGCCTGGGGAACGATTATCAGTGGTCTGTTTGTGGCCTGCTTTTTTCTGACTCATCTGACTTATATTATTGCGGATGCCAAACTCTACGAGCCGATTATCTCTCAACGTTCTAATTTCCCGCTTTCTTATCCAATGACCGCGCGTTCGTTTCTGTCAAAGCATGGCTGGTTAGATCTGGAACAATATCAATCTCAGGCAGCCAAAATGGCTGAGTTGGAACATGGTAAACAACGGTTGCATTACCCGTTACAACCCCTGCAAGTTACCGAATCAGAAAATAAGTTGAACGTTCTGTTGGTGGTTGTCAGCGGATTAAGAGCAGACATGTTGCAACCGGACGTCATGCCCTTTCTCAGTGACTTTGCAACGAAAAACCAGCAATTCACACAACATATTGCGGGTGACAATAGCCATGACGGCAGCATATTCAGCTTGCTTTATGGCTTGCCGGAATCATACCGGAGCAACGTTGAAGCAGAAGGTGTGACGCCGTTACTAATCGATGAATTACAGCGGCAAGACTATCTGTTAAGCGCGTTCTCTACCTATGGCCTGAACTTAGATATCTATAAAAAAGACGTGTTTCATGGCGTAAGACAGATCAGTCGCCGTAAAAACGATCTATCACCCAGCAACGACATTCAGACATTAACCAGTTGGCAAAACTGGCTTTCAAAGCAGGTCAATGGCCGTCCTTGGTTTAGTTATATCAATATCAATATGCCGGCGACTTTGGCTCTGCCGACGGGGTATTCAGGCCCGTTCCAACCAGCATTGGAAGATGGAAATCCATTCGCTGCATTCACGCCTGAAAACCACGATAAATTTATCAACCGTTATAAAAATGCCGTGCACTACAGTGATGAACAATTAAAACAAATCGTGACTTCACTGCAAGCTCAACAGTCATTAGAAAAAACGGTAGTCATTATTACGGCAGATCATGGTTTGGAATTTAATGAAACCAATACCAACAGCTGGGGCTCAGGGAGTAATTACTCGACCTACCAAATGCATGTGCCCTTTATTGTTTATTGGCCAGGTAAAACAGCCCATCGCTGGGACAAATTGAGTACTCATTATGATCTCGTACCTACATTATTACATGATGTATTAGGTGCAGATAATGATGATAAAACATACAGCAGCGGTTATAACTTATTCGGCAACCAACTGCATGACTGGCTGCTCCTTGGCAACAGAGAAAATTATGTGATCTACGAACCCCGTACGATTACCGAATTTAACCGTCAGGGTGACTTCAGTGTGTACACCAGAAAAGGTTACCAGATGCTGGATGATGCCAGCCCTAATATGGCGGTCTTGCTGCAGGTCATGAATGAACTGACTCGCTTTAAATATGCGCCATAGCCAGTTAGTATTGCCAAATGAATGGCGCTCTCTATCCGGGAGCGCTGTTTTGTTTTTCAATATGGATGTGGAGATCATTAACCTCCCTTCAATCTGGTTATCGGCAACAGAACTGTCTCGTTTAAATAGCATCACAGATCCTGAACAGGCTCGATTTTATCGACAGTCCCGACTCCTGCTCCGCTATTTACTAGGTCATTGCCTTTCTCTCCCCCCCGAATCCATCCAGTTTTCGCTTCAGCTTCATGGAAAACCACGACTAGGCGATGAATACAGGCTGGAATTTAATCTCAGCCATAGCAAAAATTGGCTGGCGATTGCGATATCAACAGCTCCTGTTGGAGTAGATATTGAATATAGTGACACCAGCACAAACCGTTCATGGTTAGCGATCGCCAAACGCTTTTTCCATCAGGAAGAATATCTGTATCTAAAAGAACTGTCGGAGTCGAAACTGGTGACCGCATTCTCCTCTTTCTGGACTCAGAAAGAGGCCGTGTTAAAAGCAAATGGTACCGGTTTGAATGCAGGTTTGAACAAATTAAACCTACTGACCCAACAACATATTCTCGATAACAACACCTACTATTTAGAGTCCGGCAGACCGGTTTCTCAATTACAATGCACCATCTGCACTCAGGGTTCTCCCACTGCTGTCACTTACTATATTGTTAATGAACAACTTGAAATTCAGCCTATACAACCACCATATATATCTCACCTTTGTCTGAAGCCGAATTCACTATGATTGTTACCATCACACCACAAAATTTTCATACCGAGTTACTGGAAGCCTCACGGCAAAAAACGGTAGCTGTCTTCTTTTATGCGGATCAATTACCTGAATGTCGGCCTATGGGACAACAATTAGAACAATTGATTGGTCCTGCTAATCCGTCAATCACCTTGGCGAAAGTGGATGTTGCTGATCCCCAGTTACAATCATTGGCGATCCAACTGGGATTACAAGCTTTACCTGCCGTTGTTATTTTTAAAAATGGTCAGCCTGCCGATGCATTGATGGGGCCACAAGAGCCAACGGCGATAGAAAATCTGCTCACCAAATATCTGCCAAAGGAAGATGATGTTTTACTGGCCGAAGGGTTAGATTTACTGCATAACGGTGACGCAGGTTCAGCTTATGCCGTTTTGCAAAAGGCACGACAGTTGGCGCCTCAGCGTTATGAAATTCAGGTTGCACTAGCCGATGCCTGTATTAAATCAGCACGCCTAGATGAAGCCGAAACATTATTGAATGCCATTCCTAATGTTTATCAGGATTCGGCCTATCAACAGGTAAAATCAGCGCTGGATTTAGCACAACAGGCAGCAGACAGCCCTGAAATCCGTTCGTTGGAAACTCAGTTGGCCGCTGATCCAACCAACAAACAGCTACAGCAGGATTTGGCGATCCAATATAGCCAGGCCGGGCGCAAGCAAGAAGCACTGGATTTGTTATTTGCCATCTTAAGTAAGGATCTGGGTTTTGGTGAAGCCAGAAAAACTTATCAGGATATTTTGGCCACCATGGGTGCCGATCCCTTAGTTTCGCAATATCGTAAAAAGCTTTATAGCCTCTTGTATTAATAAACCCCGTAAAAGTGAAAGGGCCATGAAATCATGGCCCTTTTTATTAATATGATCCGATCATAGGGTCTTGCCGCGTACTTCCCGGCCACGAATTCACCACCGCTTTAACCAGTGTCGCCAAAGGGATCGCAAAAAATACACCCCAGAACCCCCAGATACCGCCAAAAACCAATACCGCTAAAATGATAGCAATCGGATGTAAATTCATGGTTTCGGAGAACAGTAACGGAGTCAGTAAATTTGCATCCAAGGTTTGCACGATCGCATAGGCCAGCATCAGGTACGCAAAATCTGGTGAAATTCCCCATTGAAACAACGCCACCACAGTCACCGGGATCGTGACAGCGACAGCACCGATGTATGGGATCAGGACTGAAATGCCTACAGAAATCCCCAACAACAAGGCAAAGTTGATGCCCATTACGGCAAAGACAATAAAATTAACGGCACTGACAATCAGGATATGAATCACTTTTCCGCGAATATAGTTGGCAATTTGCGTGTTCATCTCCTTCCATACCTGATTAACCAATTGACGGTTATAGGGTAAAAAGCGTTTGGTCATAACCAGCAGGCTGTCTTTATCCTTCAGCATAAAAAAGATCAGCAGAGGAACCAGCACCATATACACCAGAACGACAGCCAGATTCATCAACGAAGCGAAAGAGAACGAGACCAATATACCGCTGCCGGTTAATAGTCGATCTTGGATCAGGCCAGATATGCTATCGACCAGTGAAGCATCCACCAGCCCCGGATACATTTGCGGTAGTTTTTTCAGATAATCGGCCGCATGGGAAAGCATATTCGGCACGTCTTTGACCAATGTCATACCTTGGCGAAAAACGGTCGGAAGAATGCCAAACCCAATCAATAGCATTAATCCAATAAACAGTAAGACCACCAATGTTGAAGCCAGCCGTCGTCCTAACCCCATGTGCATCAGGCGTTGGACAAACCACTCCAGTAAATACGCAATCACTAAGGCCGCCAATACCGGCGCCAAAATACCACCATAAAAATAAATGACGGTAAAACTGCCTACCAGCAACCAAAAAAGTGTCACCGCATTCGGATCTGAAAATCGTCGCCGATACCAGTTTAATAATACGTCTAACATTCTGCCGATCCCGTTGAATTCATCGTACAATGCCTAGTGTAATCGCTTACGATACATTTTTGGCATGTCAAAACAGATAATTATCAAAGAAAGGGGAATGTTGTGCTTAATCGCTATCTAAAAAAATCCCTGTTATGTCTGGGTACGGCTTGTTACTTTATTTTTTTATCACTGGCTCAAGCTGAATCTCAATTACCCGATATTGGCACCGCGGGAGTCTCCGCCTTATCGGTGGAACAGGAAGTATTATACGGTAAAGCATTTATGCGTTTTGCGCGCGCCAGTCTGCCTATGATCGACGACCCGGTGCTCAATGAATATATCAATGATCTTGGTCTGAAACTGGTGAGTCAGGCCAATAATGTGCGTTTTCCATTCACTTTTTTCCTGATAAAAGATAACTCGATCAACGCTGCGGCTTTCCTTGGCGGACGAGTTAAAGTTCACAGTGGCCTATTTTTATATGCCGAAACGGAGAGTGAACTGGCTGGTGTTTTGGCTCATGAAATCAGCCATGTGACACAGCGACATATTGCACGCTTCATGGAAGATCAGGCCAAAAGCACCCCTTTATCTATTGCAGGTCTCGTGGGTTCCATCGCTTTGGCCATGATTAATCCAACCGCAGGGGTGGCCGCCATTAATACAACTATGGGATTGACCATACAAAACTCGATTAACTTCACCCGCGAAAACGAATATGAAGCAGACAGGATAGGCATGGCGTTACTCGCCAACGCCGGTTTTGATCCCAATGGAATGATGACTTTTTTCCAAAAACTCGCGTCAGAAAGTCGTTATTCTTCTAAAGTTCCGGAGATGTTGCTGACGCATCCAATTACAGAAAACCGGATTGCAGAAGCAAGAAATCGGGCCGCCAGCTACAAAATTCGTCCCCATGACTCCAGTCTGGATTTCTATCTGGCAAAAGCTCGGATCCAGGCGATGTACGCTGATCAAAACCCTGAAAGCTCACTGGCTTATTTCGAGCAAAATCTTCAGAAAAATGACCCCAACTCCTCGCGTTGGTTGGCCGCTCAGTATGGAAAAGCATTGGCTCTCATGCAATCAAACCGTATAGCAGAGGCAGGAGAGATCCTGTCTATGTTAGCCAAGCAAAAGCCAGATAACCTTTTTTTCCAAGATTCACTGACTGATCAACAGATTGCAGCACAGCAATATGCAGCAGCAATTTCCCGCCTGGAACAACGGTATCAGACGATGCAGGAAAATCCTGTCATTATCATGAATCTTGCCAATGTTTATTTAAAAGCGAATCAGACTGATGCCGCCATTCATCTGCTAGATCAATATACCCGGAATAATCCTGAATCTTCGGTTGCATGGCAGTTATTGGCCGATGCCTATCAGCAATCAGCCAATCAGGCTGGATACCATCAGGCCCAGGCCGAATATTTGGCACTCAGAGGTCAGATCGATCAAGCCACGGATCAACTGCATATGGCCAGAGCCAATACGGCAGATAGCCTGAGTCAGGCCAGAATTGATGCGCGCATTGCCGAACTGGAAGAACAGAAAAAAGTGGATGACAGTCTGAAACGTTAAAGTTCCAATACTTCCTTAATAAATGGAATAGTCAGTTTACGTTGGGCATGCAAAGAAGCCGTGTCCAACGTATCCAAGGTCTGCAATAACATTCGCATGTCACGTGATAGGCGATTTAATAAAAAACGTCCGACATCAACCGGAAGTTTGAATCCCCGCAGTGCGGCCCGCAACTGCAACGCTCCCAATTTGCCCTCATCATCCAATTCCCGTAACTGAAATGAGACCCCCCAATCCAATCGGGAAGCCAAATCGGGTAGACATAAACCCAACTTACGAGGCGCTGTACTGGCAGACATGATCAGAGAACCACGACTGGTTTCCTTCCAGCGGTTAAACAAGTTGAACAATGACTCTTCCCACAACTGATTTCCCGCAACCGCATCCAGATTATCTAGGCACAACAGCGGCATGCGATCCATTCCTTCCAGAATGTCCGGTGAGTATTGATCATGGCGATCCAAGGGAATATAGACTGCCGACTCACCGTTGCCATTAATTTCGGCACAGGTTGCATGTAACAAATGAGAGCGGCCTGACCCTCTGCATCCCCAGAAATAGATCAAGGGAACCCCTTCGCCGATAGCCGCATTTTTCAATGTCGTAATCAATTGCGCATTGCTGCCAGGATAAAAACTGGCAAATGTTTCATCATCAGGAAGTTGAACAGCCAAAGAAAGTTGAGTCGATTGCAACATGATGCGGCCCGTTAATATCACTAGAAAGGAGAAGGAATCTTGAGCATGGGGGGTATCGTATCAGCTATTACGAATCCCGGTTGACGCTGTTGATCTTTATTTTCCACCGAAACCGAATGGCGATCCTGCATATAAGATTCCAACGCTGAAACGACTTGTGCAGCTACCTGATTCGGCATCCCAGCAGCTTCGCCACGAATCAGCTCAACACCATCTGTTTTTGCATCATGTAATTGCCAGTCAAGTGTCCATTCACCTTTTATCATGTGCAATTGCCCCAGCAATAATTTATCAGCATCGTAACGACGGCTCACACGCAATAACGGTGACATGAACGCATTTTCAATGATGACAGGCTGGATTTGTGTTGCTTCATCTAAATCCATGATGGGAAACAGGAATTGATAACTGACCGAGCCTTGAAAATTAAAGATATGTGGCCAATTAGTGGATTTATCATCAGAAACAATACTCGTTCCGGACGAATAATTTACCAGCCAGCAAAGAACACGTTCAGACATGGCCTGAGATGGTATACACCATCCCAGACAAGACAAAAAACTATACAGTAACAACAGACGCCAGCAACGGTTAGCCACAGTCTTTATTTGGTACCGAAGATTTTATCACCCGCATCCCCCAGACCAGGAATGATATAGCCTTTTTCATTTAAGCCCCGATCGATAGATGCGCAGTAAACCTCGACATCATCATGGGCCGCCTGCAGCGCTGACAGCCCTTCAGGTGCCGCCACCAGCACAATCACTTTGATCTGCTTACAGCCTTTTTTCTTCAGCAGGTCAATGGTTGCAATCATGGAACCGCCCGTCGCCAGCATAGGATCAACGATCAATGCCAGACGCTCATCAATATTGCTGACAATTTTCTGGAAATAGGGAACCGGCTTAAGAGTTTCTTCGTCGCGGTAAATACCAACGACACTGACGCGGGCGCTCGGCATATGTTCCAGAACACCATCCATCATACCCAGACCAGCGCGTAAAATTGGGACAACAGTGACTTTTTTCCCTTTGATCTGGTCCACTTCAACCGGACCATTCCAACCATCAATGGTTACTTTTTCAGTTTCAAAATCAGAGGTCGCTTCATAGGTTAATAAGCTGCCAACTTCTTTGGCTAACTCACGAAACCGCTTGGTACTGATATCTGCTTCACGCATCAAACCCAGTTTATGTTTCACCAGCGGGTGTTTCACCTCGACGACTTTCATTCTGACCTCCATAAATTCATTATTCCGAAAAGATCTTATCATCCGGATACAGGGAAAATGAATGTTTTCTGCTGCAAATCACAGGTTTTCTTTTTCTCTGCGTTCGTCACTGCTAGAATAGAGACTGTTTAATCTCCCCCTTAACAGCGATTACGACAAGGATCTATCGTGACTGACAAGACTTCACTGAGCTACAAGGACGCTGGCGTTGATATCGATGCAGGTAATGCCCTGGTTGAACGTATCAAAGGCGTTGCCAAACGCACTCGTCGTCCAGAAGTAATGGGCGGACTGGGCGGCTTTGGCGCTCTGTGCCGTATTCCGGCTGGTTACCGTGAACCGATTCTGGTTTCCGGCACTGATGGTGTGGGTACCAAATTACGTCTGGCGATCGATCTGAAAAAACACGATACCGTTGGTATCGATCTGGTTGCAATGTGTGTGAACGACCTGATCGTTCAGGGTGCAGAACCACTGTTCTTCCTGGATTACTACGCAACTGGCAAATTGGATGTAGACACCGCGGCGGCAGTGGTGACTGGTATTGGTGCAGGTTGTGAACAATCCAACTGTGCACTGGTCGGTGGTGAAACGGCAGAAATGCCAGGCATGTACGAAGGTGAAGACTACGATATGGCCGGTTTCTGCGTCGGCGTAGTTGAAGCTTCTGAAATCATTGATGGCAGCAAAGTGGCCGCTGGTGATGCGCTGATTGCACTGGCGTCTTCTGGCCCACATTCTAACGGTTTCTCTTTGATCCGTAAGATTCTGGAAGTCAGTAAAGCTGACGTACAACAACCACTGGGTGATACTACGCTGGCAAATGCGCTGCTGGCCCCAACACGTATCTACGTTAAGCCAGTACTGAAGCTATTGAAAGAGTGTGAAATTCACGCACTGTCTCACATCACTGGTGGTGGTTTCTGGGAAAACATTCCTCGCGTACTGCCTGAAAACACTAAAGCAGTGATCGACGGTTCTAGCTGGCAGTGGCCGGAAGTGTTCAACTGGCTGCAAAAGAGCGGTAACGTTGAAACTTATGAAATGTACCGTACCTTCAACTGTGGTGTCGGCATGATCATCGCTCTGCCTCAAGCACAGGTGGATGCAGCGCTGGCGCTGCTGAAAGCTGAAGGTGAAAATGCATGGCTGATCGGTCGCATTGAAACTGCCGCTGCTGGTGAAAAACAGGTAGAAATCAACTAATGAATCTGGTTGTTCTGATTTCTGGAACTGGTAGCAACTTGCAGGCGGTGATTGACGCCTGCAAGGCAGGCAAAATCGCAGGTCGCGTTTCTGCTGTCATCAGTAATCGGTCTGATGCTTATGGATTACAACGTGCGCAAGCGGCTGACATTCCGACTGCAGTAATATCTCATCAGGATCACCCTGATCGGGCTGCCTATGATGCTGCGCTGATGGCAGAAATTGACCGTCATCAACCGGATTTGATTGTCATGGCTGGGTTCATGCGAATTCTGACACCGGCATTTGTCAATCACTATGCCGGGCGGATGCTCAACATCCATCCATCTTTACTCCCCAAACACCAAGGCTTGCATACTCATCAGCGAGCATTGGATGCGGGCGATGCCGAACATGGTGCCAGTGTGCACTTTGTGACGGAAGAGCTCGATGGAGGGCCGGTGATCCTGCAGGCCAAAGTTCCTGTTTTTGCTGAAGATACAGCCGAAGATCTGGCTCAGCGTGTCCATGTACAGGAACACCAAATCTATCCATTAGTGATCAACTGGTTCTGTCAGAAACGGTTGATGATGAAAGAAGGCAAAGCCTGGTTGGATGGTGAATGCCTCTCTGTTACTGGATATGCCAGTGATGATGAAGTTGAACAAGTAGACTAATAAATCAGGGAGCTATGCTCCCTGATTTATTTCTGTTTCGATCGTGAGAATTTTTTCACCAAGCTGGAAAACATTGAGTTCTCCCCGCTTCATTTTTAGCCACCGCTCATTATTGGTTAGTGGTTGCGTCGCGATGACAGAGACAACATCGTTGGGAGTTGTTTCTTGCTGAAAATCAATGGTGACATCATCATCAATCAATTTAGCCTGACCAAATGGTGCACGACGTGTAATGGAATGAAGATGCGTTGTGCAATAAGTCACTAAATATTCGCCATCGGAAAGCAACATATTAAACACACCAAGATCCATCAGCTGGTGACATAACTTGCCCAGATAGCGAAATAGTTCTTCTGGAGCTTGAGGAAACAAAGGAAAGGTCTTCTCTAACTGGTTTAACAACCAGCAAAATGACTTTTCACTGTCCGTCTGACCCACTGGCTCGAACCGCCCAGTATCCAAAGATTCATAGGCGGTAAGCTGACCATTGTGGGCAAAAGTCCAATAACGCCCCCACAGCTCGCGGGTAAATGGATGAGTGTTCTCTAATGCCACACTGCCTCGGTTGGCCTGTCGGATATGACTCACGACCGCACAACTTTTGATAGGGTATTCCTGAACCAGTTTAGCAATTTGCGACTGGGCACAAGCTACGGGATCTTTAAAAGTACGACAGCCCTTCCCTTCGTAAAACGTAATCCCCCAACCATCAACATGAGGCCCTGTTTTACCACCGCGCTGAACCAGCCCAGTGAAACTAAAACAGATATCGGTGGGAACATTCGCACTCATGCCCAGTAATTCGCACACGTTTCACCTCAAAAATCAGTCTGCCAATTCTTTTTCAATCAACATGATTAAAATATGAATCACTTTGATGTGAATTTCCTGAATCCGATCTGCATAGCCGAAATAGGGAACACGGATCTCAACATCCGCCAAACCGGCCATTTTGCCGCCGTCCTTACCAGTCAAAGTAACAACTTTAATTCCCTTTGCTTTTGCTGATTCAATGGCGGTAATGATGTTCTTCGAGTTGCCACTGGTGGAAATCCCCAGCATTACATCTCCTGAACGGCCAACCGCTTCCAGATAACGGGAAAATACATATTGATAACCGTAATCGTTAGAAACACAGGACAAATGGCTCGGATCAGAAATAGCAATCCCCGCATAGCCCGGGCGATCTTCCCGGTAACGACCTGTCAGCTCTTCTGCAAAATGCATGGCATCGCAGTGGGAACCGCCATTACCGCATGACATCACTTTGCCACCATCTCGCAATGATGCGGCGATCAGTTTTGCTGCGCGTTCGATTGCATCAATATTTGCCGCGTCAGCAATAAAATCAGCCAGAGCTTGCTGTGCGGTCACTAATTCCTGCTTAATGATTTCCTGATACATATTCTTCATTTTCCCTTTTCTTAGTGGAAAAAATTATTCGTGTTCCGTCCGCCAAAGGCAACTACCGCCTTTTTTAACAACCAGATCCAATCTTTTTTCATGGGCAGCCAGCTCTTCAGCGGAAGCGCAGATAACCCTGAGTTCGCCGTTACGTTGCAACATTTTAGGCTGATGCCCAGAGACAGCGGAGCCAGAGCCATTATCATTAACGCCGGCATGTAACTCCAGTCTGGTCTGCCCTCCTGTCATCAATAAATAGACATCGGCCAGAATTTCAGCGTCCAGTAACGCCCCGTGTAAAGTTCGATGAGAATTATCGATGCCGAAACGGGTACATAGAGCATCCAGACTATTTCGTTTACCCGGGAATTGACTCCGCGCTAATGCCAGAGTGTCAGTCACCCGGCACATATCTTTGGTGCGCTCGCTCCAGCCCAGTTTTTCAAACTCATAATCCATAAAGCCGACGTCGAACGAGGCGTTATGGATCACAAGCTCTGCACCCTGAATAAAATCCCGGAATTCTTGTGCGATTGAACTAAAAGACGGTTTATCGGCGAGAAAAGCGTCACTGATCCCATGAACACGAAAGGCTTCTTCATCAACCAGACGATCCGGTTTGATATAAACATGAAAATGATTACCGGTTAATCGCCGGTTGATAACTTCCACACAGCCGATTTCAATGATCCGATGACCAATATAATGAGGACCACCGCTTTGATTCATCCCCGTGGTTTCTGTATCTAAAACAATCTGACGGTTGGTTTGCATTGGGTTCATAGTACTTTTATGTCACACTTCTCTCAGATGTTCAGAATAACACGACCTACATGTTAAAACAGATAACTCTCTACACCGACGGCTCTTGTTTAGGTAATCCCGGGCCCGGTGGTTATGCCGCCGTCCTCATTTATAAACAGCATCGTAAAGAGCTGTCACAGGGCTATGAACTGACAACCAACAACCGCATGGAATTGATGGCAGCCATCGTCGGTTTGCAATCCCTCAGCGAACCTTGCCAGGTAAAATTAACAACAGATAGTCAGTATGTGCGTCAGGGTATTACCCAGTGGATCCACGGTTGGAAAAAGAAAGGGTGGAAAACTGCTAACCGTGAACCCGTAAAAAATGTGGATCTCTGGCTACTGCTTGATGCAGAAATGCAACGTCATGATGTCGAATGGCTATGGGTTAAAGGTCACTCCGGGCATCCAGAAAATGAACGTTGCGATGAATTGGCCCGCAATGCCGCGATGGCAGAACATCGACTGATTGATTCGGGCTATCCGGCTTAAGCACTTTCTTTATGATTGGTACAGGTCGGATTTTTTAATCTGGCCATGCCCCCTACCATCACGGGCCGTCTCAACCAGGCGGCCTCTTGGATCCGCGTCAGCGGAATAGTGCGTTTTCTTGCCGCCAAGATATAAGTCGAAGCAAAACGATGTCCACATCGCCTTGCTGTATTTTCACGCAAACAATGAATCCTGCTCCGACGACTGAATGCCGAATAGGCAAAACCATCCAGATGAACCACTTCAAATCCGAGCAAATGTAACCAGTCGAGAACACGTTCCGGTGAAAACATGCGGGCTGACCAAGGCAGCCGTCGACGCAGGTGTGGCAATAGTCTACCCAGACCAACCAGGCTATATGGGTTAAAACCGCTGATAATAATCCAGCCATCAGGTGTCAGAACGCGTTCAACCTCACGCAATATCTGATGTGGGTCCTTGCTGAAATCCAGTGTATGAGCCAATAGACAGGCATCGATGCTGCCGGAACGAATCGGTAGTTCGGCAATATCGGCATTGATCCCCAGTGATGCACCTTGTGATGCAATCGCACATTGATGACGAATCGTAGAAGCCGTACAGGATAACTGGCTACTCAATGTACCTAACTTCAAAAAATGATAGCCAAACATAAACGGACACCACTCGTCGAGTTTATGCTGAATCTCCATTGCCAACCAGTCACCCATTGGCAAATCGCTCCAGTTTTCTGGCGCAATAATCTCCCGATTAGTTTTCGCTGGTTTCACATTGATACCTCGACACGGGTAAATATTGCCTTTCCCCTCTATTCATTCTATACACAACCTCAATAAATAAAATTGGAGTACATCAAATGCTGCAGGTACAAACCATACCAAGTCGTCAGGATAATTATATTTGGTTGATAACAAAGGGGAATCAGGCCATTGTCGTTGATCCAGGGGAAGCTAGCCCTGTTGTGGAGCGGCTCCAACAACAGAACCTTAATCTCAAAGCCATTTTTATTACCCATCATCATCACGACCATACGGAGGGTGTTGCCGAATTAATAACCCGGTATCCGCACTGCGAAGTGTATGGACCGCAGATTTTAATACCCGGCGTATCTCATTTTCAGGTCATGCGCGATCAGGATCTGATCACCTTTCCTGATCTCGATCTCCGTTTTACGGTTTGGCATACCCCAGGTCACACAGCGGAACATATCGTATTTCATGGTCATGGTGCCCTCTTTTGTGGCGATACGCTCTTTTCTGGTGGGTGTGGCCGTCTGTTTACTGGTACCGCGGAACAGATGTTTAACTCGCTGCAGCGGCTGGCTAGCCTACCCGAAGAGACTCTGGTTTATGCGGCACATGAATATACTTACAACAATTTAAGCTACTGTTTACGCGTAGAGCCAGATAATATATTTACAATTAACCGAATAAAAGAAGTTAGCAAATTACGGCAACAAGGATGTTCCACTCTGCCTTCCACAATCGCAATCGAAAAACAAAGCAATGTGTTTCTACGCACACAAATGCCTGCCGTGATTAACTTCGTTCAAAATTTAAGCGATCTCTATCTCGAAAATGAGATCCAGATCTTTGCTATTTTGCGGGAAAAAAAGAATAATCTTTGAGCTTTAAATGTGCATAAAATATGCAAGGCTTGATCTGAACCCTAATCACACTTACCATCTGTCAAAATTTTGAGGATGACTGGATGAACATGAAGCTACATTTGGCCCTTTTGGGCGCGCTGTTGCTGACCGGTTGCCAGGCGTTACAAACCGACTCAGATAAAAATAATTTGGGTTCCACCGTTAACGTAATGTCGGATTATCGCTCGCATGCGACTTCGGCTCTGGATCGATCGGAAAGCTCATACCCGTATATGTGGGATCGCATTGCTGCCGAGATGCAGCTGCCCACGCCAAACGATCCGGATGTCATTGCATTTCGTGACTGGTACATCAAACACCCCAAATATCTGCGCACTGTTACCGAACGTGCCACCCCATTTCTCCACCTGATTTCAGAGGAAATAGATAAACGTCAGATGCCAATGGAGCTGGTGTTATTGCCCATTGTTGAAAGTGCATATAACCCTAATGCCCGCTCCCATGGCAACGCTGTTGGCTTATGGCAATTCCTCAGTGTATCGGGTCAGCGTTACGGCCTGAAACAGGATTACTGGTATGATGGACGTCGCGACGTTGTTTCGTCGACACAAGCCGCACTGGACTACATGGCACAACTGAATGCTTATTTCGGTGGCGATTGGTTGAATTCCGTTGCAGCCTACAATGCCGGAGAAGGCCGCATCCAGAGCGCTATTGATATTAACAAAGCAAAGGGGAAATCTACGGATTTCTTCTCGTTGAATCTGCCGCGTCAAACCATGGAATATGTTCCTCGTCTGATGGCTTTGGCTGACGTAATCAAGAATGCGAAGAAATATGGTATCGATCTGCCTAAGGTGCCTAATCATCCATATGTACGTTTAATTGATACTCACGGTCAGATTGATCTACGGACTGCTGCAGAACAAGCCAATATGTCACTGCCAGAGCTGAAGCGTTTAAATCCAGGATTAAGTCGTAATACCACATCTCCCAAAGGGCCTAATCATCTTTTAGTGCCTGTTGGTGTAGCGGATGAACTGGAATTAGCGTTAGCAGAAATGGCACCACAAAAACGGATGCGCAGTGATAGCGATCTGATTGCAGTGGGTGACGATAGTAATGTTTCAGCAACAGGCGATGGCAGCCGCAGTCAGACAGCGTCCAGTATCGCGGTACATCACAAGGTTAAACGTGGGGATACATTATGGACTATCGCCAGTGCCTACGGTGTATCAGAAAAAGATCTGATGAAATGGAATCGTCTGACTAAGAAGAAATTAAAATCAGGTCAGGTATTAGTTGTTAATGCTCCGGTCGCTGCTAAGAAAGCTAAATTGGCAATCGCCAAAGCGAACAAATCAAAACGATATGAAGTTCGTCGGGGTGATTCGCTGACTTCCATTGCTGAGAAATTCCAAATTAAAGTTAACGATCTGGTACGTTGGAATGGTTTAGGTCACAATCACCTTAAACCCGGCCAAACATTAACTGTCAGACTTGATGATAGTGGTGTATAACAGCATCAACGACATGATTAGATAAAACCGGGAGCTTTTGCTCCCGGTTTTATTTTCTACATTTCGACTCCTATTAAGCTGGAACCCTCTATTGCCCAAAGGACACTGCATGTCTGAATTTATTCTCATCACCGGATGCTCAACTGGGATCGGCTTACATTTAGCCCGCCGATTACAACAGGAAGGATTTCACGTACTCGCTACGGCTCGAAATCCTGCCGATGTGGATCAACTACAAGCTGCAGGTATCAAGGCATATCCGTTAGATCTGAATAATGAACCGAGCATCGAACAAGCTGCTGCCTGGGCCATAGCTCAATCCTCAGGCCAACTTTATGGGCTTATAAATAACGGGGCTTATGGCCAGACTGGAGCTATCGAAGACCTTCCCACCCAAGCCTTGAAAGAGCAATTCAATACCAATCTCTTTGGGTGGCACCACCTTATCCGCCAAATTTTGCCCGTTATGCTGAGTAATAATCGCGGACGAATTATTCAGATAAGCTCAGTCCTTGGTTTGGTCGCCATGAAATATCGCGGGGCATATAACGCGAGTAAATTTGCATTGGAAGGTTATACCGACACGCTACGGCTTGAATTGAGAGAGACGGCAGTACAAATCAGTCTGATCGAACCTGGCCCTATTCGTAGCCAGTTCCGTCACAACGCACTGAATAAATTCTTGCAAAACATCAACTATACCAGTAGTCGACATAAAGAAATTTATCAGCTAACACTGCAAAGATTACAAAATCCAGAGCCTAAAAACCCATTTACCCTAGAACCTGAAGCCTGTGTGGCGCCAGTACTGCATGCATTGCGAAATAAGCGAGCCAAAGTCCGGTACAGTGTAACTTGGCCGACACATTTATTTGCCATTTTAAGACGAGTATTACCTACTCGTTGGCTCGATAGCATTCTTTGTCGTTCTGCCTGACAAAATAGCCGTCAAAAGACGGCTATTTAATTAACAATATAATGTTAATAATGTTGCCCATTATCATAATAACCAGAGCGCGCTAATGGCTGAACAACCACCGCTACATCGACATCATGACCGCTGACTTGCTTCACAATTGTGGTAATCAATTGTGCAGCCGCATTCTGCACCTCTTGTCCTCGGTCAAACCAGAATAATTCAATAAAGGGATAAGCCTGACCACCAAAGCGTGTTGCAATAAACTCAGCAGGAATATACTCAACAGTAAAATGAGCAGTCGGTGTTGATGTCAAATTGGCGAGTTGTTCAACTAGCGTTTCACTCATCGCCGCAACTGTTTCACGTTGCATGCCGCGGCATCGAATATGAGGCATTAAATATCTCCATGAAAAAACAATTACACCGCTATGGTAATGCGCTGATCAATGGAATAAAAGAGATGGGCCTGATCAGCCTGTTAACTCTGGGATTATCACCGACCACAACCTTTGCGACTTCCTATCCCGATTTCTGGCTCGCGGAACGAGGCCCGCAAAAAATATGGTTACTCGGCTCAATTCATGTGGGGCAAGATGACATGTATCCTCTTGCACCGATTATCTTACAAAGCTGGCAACATGCTGAAAACTTGATTGTAGAAACAGATCTTAGCCCTTCTGCAGACAGCAGCAAAATACTGACTCATTATGCCCTGTTACCACCCCATACCACGTTAGTCCAACGACTGAATAAAGCCCTATACCAAAAAACCGTTGATGTCGCTTCACACTATCAACTAGATGAGCCCTCATTGGCCCATTTTCGCCCCTGGTTTGTAGCGATGACATTACAACAACAAGCCATTCAACAAGCTGGGTATCAAGCATCATTTGGTATTGATCAATATTTCATTGACCAAGCCCACAATCGGCAACTCACGATCACGTATCTGGAAACACCAGAACAGCAGATTGCCTATTTGGCTGGATTGGGCGATATGGAGGGCGATTTTCTTAATGCTACACTCCAGCAAATAGATAAAGTACACGAAGAATTACCCATGCTGATTAAAGCCTGGGAAAGTGGTGACCGAGTAAAAATTCAGTCTTTACTGGATGACGAATCAGACAGTCCACAGCTCAAACAATATTTAGAACAACACTTGATACAAGAAAGAAATCAACATTGGTTGCCGCAAATGACATCTCTGTCATTCAACCGTAACTTCATGGTGGTCGGTGCCATGCATCTTTACGGTGAGCATGGCTTATTAAAACTATTAGAAAATAATGGATATAAAATCACAAACATCCAGAGCAGATGACTATCAATAATTAATCATAGAGTTAATTACTGGTCTGCTAAAGATCCGGGCGTTATTATGACGCCATAACGACACGTATTATTTGCTGCAGAAAGAGAACAGGAATCCAGCATGTCTTATCAGTTATTAACGCAACGTTTCCAGCAACTGCATCATTTACAACATTTGCAGGCTATTTGTGGCTGGGATCAAGCCACCATGATGCCAGACGGCGGAAATCAGGCTCGCGGTGAAGCCTTAGCAGAATTAGCCTTGTTACAGCATCAGAAGCTAACAGCAATAGAAGTTGCCGACTGGCTCAATGAAGCCGAAAACGAAGAATTGTCGGATGCACAAACAGCCAACCTGCATGAAATGCGTCGACGTTGGCAAAATGCTGCTTTATTACCTGATGATCTGGTGCAGGCCCGGACGTTAGCCGGTTCTCGTTGCGAACATGCGTGGCGGGAACAACGCAAAAATAATGACTGGAAAGGCTTTGAACCTAATTTGAAAATTGTGGTCGATCTAACACGAGAAGCCGCACAAATCAGAGCCGAATCGTTAGATCTATCACCATACGATAGTTTGATAGACCTTTATGAACCAGGCATGACCAGTAATCAACTACTGCGTATTTTTAATGAACTGAAAACCTGGTTACCACAAATCATCCGCCAAGCGGGTGAACGCCAATCGTTATCTAATCCGATTAAACCAGAAGGCCCATTTTCAATCGCCAGACAGAAATCACTAGGTCTGCATGCGATGAAATTGCTTGGCTTTGATTTTAATCATGGTCGTCTGGACATCAGCGCCCACCCTTTCTGTGGCGGCGTTCCTGAGGATGTCCGGATCACGACTCGTTATAATGAGCATGATTTTATGCCGAGCTTAATGGGTGTCATCCACGAAACCGGACATGCCCGTTATGAACAGGGATTACCTTTAGCCTGGCGAGGTCAACCAGCCGGCGAAGCACGCTCAATGGGTATCCATGAAAGTCAGAGTTTGTTCTTTGAAATGCAACTGGCGCGTCATCCTGCGTTTTTACGCCGGATTGAACCCCTGATCAAACAACATTTTGGTGACCAACCCGCATTAGAAGCAGAAAATCTCATCCAGCTTTATAGCCGAGTTGCACCAGGATTTATCCGTGTTGATGCTGATGAGTTAACCTATCCAGCGCATATCATCCTGCGTTTTGAAATCGAACAATCCCTGATCGATGGCAAAATACAGGTACATGATCTACCTGATGTCTGGAACAGTAAAATGCAACAGTATCTGGGTCTCACAACCAAAGGCAATGATGCTATCGGCTGTATGCAGGATATCCACTGGACTGACGGCTCCTTTGGATATTTCCCAAGTTATACATTAGGCGCTCTTTATGCCGCCCAGTTTGCCGGCATCATCGAACGTGATGTCGGTAATATCGGCGATTTAATTATGGCCGATGACGGCTTGCCGCAGATATTTAATTGGTTAAAAACAAACGTTTGGGAAAAAGCTAGTTTATATAGCACAGATGAACTGCTCCGGCAGGCAACTGGTGAACCATTGAATACCCAATGGTTCAAGCATTATCTGGAACAACGTTACACCGCAACACTCTAAAAATGGAAAAGGCCACAGCAAATGCAGTGGCCTTTTTTATCCAGCTTTCGTTAACGAAAAAAATAGTGCACAGCTAAATCTTTGTTGTAATCAAACCCTTCCAGAACCTGCATCATTGCATCCGGTGTTTCATCATACGGTTGGTAATCCAATTGATGCTGCTGCCGGAATTTTTCCTGCTTAAGCGGCGAGAGCTCATTCCAGACGTCTGACGGTATTGAATACTGACGCCAGCTCAATGGGTCTGGCTGAGCGGCATTAAATAGATGTACCGCAGCAATACCCCCTTCATGTAATAACATGCTACGAAAAAAACTTTCATCCGATGACGTCGAACTGCCATCTAAAATTGCAGCCGGAGGTAAATCCCAATGCTTACGCCAATCCACCGTTGGAATATTTTCCGCTTGCTTCTGTGCAAATGGCGGTAAATCGAGCACATCAGCAGACAACATCGATAACAGCAGTGAAAAATAACCACGCTGTTGATGATGCACAGCCTCATTAAGCTGTTGGCCGAGTTGTAATTCATCGACCAAAAAGTGCTCACGTATGGTGTTTGTAAGCATAAAAAGTCTGAAAAATGAGCATTTGAACTTATATCGGCTATTTTTATCAGATCTTTAGCACTTTCGGGGTTCACAAACCGGAAGATTCTGGTAGTATTCGCTCCGCACTCGAGGAGGGGTTCCCGAGCGGCCAAAGGGATCAGACTGTAAATCTGACGGCTCTGCCTTCGAAGGTTCGAATCCTTCCCCCTCCACCATCTTGTGCCGTGTCAAATAGCAAAACAGCTCGTGGAGGGGTTCCCGAGCGGCCAAAGGGATCAGACTGTAAATCTGACGGCTCTGCCTTCGAAGGTTCGAATCCTTCCCCCTCCACCATCTCACAATATCCTCTGAATTTCTCTACTATTCCAAGCGTTAAATAAAAAACTGTTTTATTATTCCATAAGTAATATTTTGGAAGCATTTGAATGCAATCAACGGAATCTGAAAGCAATAATATGCAACTGAACATGCTGGAAAAGCGTGTCGTTGTTGTTGATGATCAGCGCTCGTTTCAGGTTCTGATCAAGGCAATGTTACAAAATCTTGGTTTCAGCAAAATTACTCTTCTCAGTTCAGCAGAGGAAAGCAGAAAACGCTTTCAGAAAGAACAATTCGATATCTACCTGATCGATTACAACCTGGGCCATGGTGAAAATGGTCGTCAGTTAATGGACTATCTGAAACAACAACGCTTGTTACCTGTCGATTCTATTATTTTTATCATCAGTGGTGACAATTCGCGTTCGATGGTGCTCAGTGCTCTGGAATCCGAGCCTGACGATTACATGATGAAACCGTTTTCTCAGGAACAGTTAAGACTACGATTACTACGAGCTTTAATTCGAAAGCAGCAATTACTGCCCATGTTCGTTGCATTCCAGTCTGATAACAAACAACAAGTATTGGTGGAATGTAAAAAAATAATCGACCAGAACAGCCGTTATGCCAGTTATTGTCGCTGCATTATGGCTGAAATATTACTCGAACAAGATCGGGCCCAAGAAGCAAAGAAAATACTGGAGGAAGGATTAGCTGTCAGAGAGTCAGCCTGGTTGCGTCTTTTTTTAGGCCGAGCCACTCAGCAACTTGGCGATCATGATGCGGCTATTTTACATTTGCATTCAGCCTTGCATCTACGACCACTAATGGTCGATGCCTACCGCTGGCTAGCCTATTCCCAAATGGCCACAGGTGCCGATGAAGAAGCCATCGCTACTCTCGAGCGCGCCGTCACTATCTCGCCACAATCCGCCCGGTTGCATCAGCAAATAGCAGAACACTGTTTGCACGCACATGACTACTTTCGAGCCAAACAATCATTAGGCACTTTGCTGGATCTGCACCGATATGCTGTCGATGAAAATCCACAAATTCTAGGTAGTTATGTTCATTGTATGATTCTGCATGCCATTAACAGCCAAGATACCTTTCATATTGGTAATCTGCAGAAACAGGTCAATATGGCATTATCCCGCTGCAGAGACAGCTTGATCAACCATGAGTTCGATTTCCAAACTTTTGAACAGATTTGCCAGGCTCGAGTACAGATGGCCCGGGGCAATCTGCCGAAAGGGAAACAGCAGTTATACAAAACCACTCAGGACATGTTAGATACACCACAACAGATGTCCTCAGAGATATTGAGTGAAACCATTCTAGCCATGATGCAGCTCGGGGAATTTGAATTTGCAGATCAGTTGCAAAAATTTCTTCCTCCGGAACAAGCTAAAGACCCGCTCTTGACGCAGTGTATACAATCAATCCGTACAGATGCCGTCATTACCGAGCGTCGAAACCAATATCAGCTCAGTAATGAACAGGGCATTAAGGCATTTACTCAAGGGGATCTTGAGCTAGCTCTTCGGCATTTCCGAGATGCCCAGCGTAAAGCTCCAGCCAATACCAGTGCAACCTTGAATAAGACACAGGTTTTACTCGCGCTCTGCCAGCAGCAACGAACTCGCAAAGATTTATTAAATGAACTGACAGACACCTTGAATTTAATGGATGGGGTTTCTCTAAACCCGGCACAGAAAGCTCGTTATGAGCAACTGAAAAAAGAATCAGAAACTCTTTTAAAACCACAAAAACGCTGAATTGGGTCAAAAATGAAAATAATCTCTTTTAATATTAATGGGCTAAGAGCCAGACCGCATCAGTTACAGGCCATTATTGAACAGCATAATCCTGACATCATCGGCTTGCAGGAAACGAAGGTGCATGATGAGGTCTTCCCAGTGAGTCTGATTGAAGAACTGGGCTATCAGGTTCATTATCACGGACAAAAAGCACATTACGGTGTTGCACTATTATCTCGCCAAGAGCCAGAGACAGTACTCAAAGGCTTCCCTAGCGATGACGAAGATGCACAGCGCAGACTGATCATAGGTCAGTTTCGCCAAGACAATGGAAGGCTGCTTACCGTATTTAACGGCTATTTTCCTCAGGGCGAGTCACGTGATCACCCGGTCAAATTTCCTGCCAAACAGAAGTTTTATCAGGATTTGTTGAATTACCTGCAACAAAACCATACACCCGATGAAGACATTGTGATCATGGGTGACATGAACATCTCTTCGACAGATTTGGATATTGGTATCGGTGAATCAAACCGTAAGCGCTGGCTGCAAACCGGGAAGTGTTCGTTCTTACCAGAAGAACGGATATGGTTGAATGCGTTACTTTCATGGGGGTTGGTTGATACCTGGCGCAGTCAAAATCCAGATTCCGATCAGCACTTCTCATGGTTTGACTATCGCAGCCGTGGCTTTGATGACAACCGAGGGCTGCGTATCGACTTACTATTGGCCACCCCAGTATTACAGCAGCGCCTACACCAAACCGGCATTGATTATAATATTCGGGGGATGGAAAAACCTTCTGACCACGCCCCTATATGGGCAGAGTTCATTTAACTTTTTCCGCACCCGAGTCCGAAGCGGAACGATGTGGGGGCGGGAGAGTAAAGTTTAAAGCTAACTCATCCCGTGCTTGCGTAACCATTTCCCGATAGCGCGCCAACTCGCGGATCGGGACATGGTCAAGACGATTTTGATAGCGATAAGTGACTCGCAATAATCTTGGGCTGACCTGCCGAACCCAGATACTGAATTTGAACACCGCATTGTCATACTCCTGACTATAATCAGCGATATTTACATCATTCGGTAAATGGAAAATAAACTCCTGACGGATTTTGACCGGGGGACCTAATGCCAATGGTTGTCTTCTCGCACTGTCGATCGTCTTCAGATAGGTATCGATTAAATCAGCATACAAAGGCAATCCATTTCTCGTGAGCTCATCAATGCCTGCAGATAACATAAACTGCTGACGGATAAAAAACTCATTACTCTGCAGGTTGTCTTGCATATCCGGCTGTGAAGAGCCTTCGAGATCTGAATATAGCTTGGAATAATACCCCAGCAATTGATGAGTAATTTGCTGAGGAGGAATATCCTTCCAGGAAGAGCGTTGGGATTCGGCTTCCCGTCCTGAATAATGCGCTTCTACCAAAAGTCGGCTGTGTGGTTCATCCAACCAAAGTTCGCGCTTCAATACCGTTTCGGCAATACGAAATTTATCATTCATCGAAACCAGATCGTTACTGTTCTCCGCAACAGGGAGTGCGTAATGCAAATAGGGAATACCTATCGTGGCAATGTTAGTCCCCTGATTAAGATCTGTTCCATCTAACCAATATAATTGATCGCCAATCTTGAGCGACACGATCACATGGTCAAATGCATAGGGCGAAGGCAGCTGCTTGGGGAGAATGGTGCCTTGTTCTAAATTGACCAGAGCTGCTTGTGGATTAAATCCCATGGCTTTCAATAACGCCATCAGTAACACGGTTTTGTCTTTACAGTCACCGTAACGGCGATACAAGGTTTCCGACGCCTTACGTGGAACATGTGAACCAATCCCATCCTCAATACCCAGATAACGAACTTGATGCTGTACGAACTGCAAGGCAGCAATGACACGATCTTCCGGTTTCTGAGCCGTTTTCATGAATTGATCGGCCAGTTGCTGTATGACGGGCTCCACCACAGCGGTTTTTTCATATAAAGGTAAGGCCCACTGAACAACATCAGACCAAGAGGAAAATTCACTCAATGACCAGTAACGGTAAGGGGTAAACCAAGCGGGGACATCATCGTCTGACGATACTGCAGCAACTGAAGACTCTTGCCAGAGTAATTCTCTATGCGTAGATGTATCAATGGTTGTGAGCTTGCCATTAGGGCTTTCTGGTACCGAATAATAAAGTGTGCGCCCCGAATGCACTAACACACGGATAGAATTTAAGGCGACAGGCATATCCCAATCTAATTGCAACTGTCGACTAAACTTGTTCCCCATTACCGGGTTATTACCCACAACACTATAGCTGTATTCCAGAATATCCCCGACTCGGATATCCGGCAAAATGAGATAAGCGGTTTTTGTTCCAGAATAAAGATAGTGTTCAAGATCCGGTTCACGCTGGAAAATACGCAATTCTTGCGGTTCCAGACGGTCTAATGATTCACCTTTGCGTATCACCTGGATTTTATGTATTTGCAGTGTTTCAAAACCAGGATCAAAGTCGAAAGACAATTGCGAAGCATGTTCTAAGCCTTCGGTACTGGTAATTTCCATCACGTAATGGGAATAACGCGATACTTGTTGCGCTTCCAAATTAAGCTGACGGTCAATAAGCAGATAACGCAACCCATTAACTGCAGATTGCGTCGATGAGGCCGGAGTTGGAATTTCTTGCACCCATTGAGGTGCGGGTTGGAATTTTACTTGCTCATCGGCCCATACGGTCAGACTAAACAATAAAACGAAAAAATTGATGAGCAACCGAGCAAACAAGATGGGACCCTTAACCAGATACGCATTAGCAACCATATGGTATCACGCTATGGATCCCCAGGAATACAGGCTTAACCGATTCTAGGACGCAAATGTGCATACCAACGGCGTTCCAAGCGTCGGAATCCCCAAACCAGCGTCAAACTCAGCATCAGATAGAGTAAGCCGGCCGTAATAAAGGCTTCAAACGGCATATAATAGCGCGCATTAATGATGCGAGCTGCGCCAGTTAAATCAACCACAGTGATCACACCAGCCACTGAAGAACCATGCAGCATCAGTATCACTTCATTGCTGTATGCGGGCAATGCTCGGCGCAGTGCACTTGGTAAAATAATATGGCGTAACATCTGCCAGCGAGACATACCAAAAGAAGCCGCCGCCTCCAACTCGCCTTTCGGAATCATCTGGATAGCGCCTCTGACAATTTCAGCAGTATAGGCGCCGGTATTTAATGCGAAAGCCAATAGTGAACAAAACCACGCCTCCTGAAACCATTTCCAGGCCCACGAGTGCTGCAACCAGGGCCACTGCCCTGCACCGTAATAGATAATAAACAACTGCACTAGTAGAGGCGTACCACGGAAGAAATAGATATAGGCCCATGATGGATAATTCAGCCAACGATTCTGGCTACTCCGAAAAATACCCACCGGGACAGCAATACATAAACCAGCAATCAATGACACCAGCACCAACCAACTGGTTGTCATTAATCCCTCAAGATAAATCGGCCATTCCTTAACAATAATGGAGAAATCAAACATCCGACTTACCTCGTTTTAATCGAATAACGAATTTCCGCCCAACGCAAAAAGGCGGTAGAAACAGCAGTAAAAGCTAAGAAAATCAATGCAACTGCCATATAAAAAGTAAAAGGTAATTGTGTGCTGCCGGCTGCCAATCCTGCTTTACGCACCATATCATCAAGGCCGATCACAGAAACCAATGCTGTTGTTTTTAACAACACCAGCCAGTTATTACCAAAACCCGGTAAGGCATGACGCACCATTTGAGGAAATAATACCCGATGGAAAACCTGCCACGGTGACATGCCATAGGCATATGCGGCCTCAAGTTGCCCGCGCTCAACAGCCAAAATGGCACCGCGAAATGTTTCGGCCATATAAGCGCCAAAAATAAACCCTATCGCCAGAATGCCAGCAATAAATGGGCTGACGTCGATGTAATCAGGGACGTATGAAATCCACTCATGATTGGGATTACTCTTTGTAAACCAATCATTGATACTCTGATTGATCTGAGTACATAAGAAGTTGAGAAAGATCTGGCCACCAAAGAAGATCAACATCATCAGGATCAGATCGGGGATCCCCCTCACCAATGTGGTATAAAACGTCGCCACACCTTTAGCCAGACGGTTTTTAGAAAGCTTCGCTAAAGCCCCTATCATGCCTAAAAATACAGCCACCAGCACCGAGAGCAATGCAACTTCTAAAGTGAGCCAAGCACCATCGAGAATAGTGGCACCATAGCCTTTCAAATCAAACATACCTTTATCCATCAAAACGGGCCCATAGTGGGCCCGCTGAATACCAGAGTTAATGAAACGCTTTCTTATTCGCCGTATACATCAAACTTGAAGTATTTATCATTGATCTGTTTATATTTACCGTTTGCACGGATATCAAGAATTGCTTTGTTAAACATATTCTTCAGATCAGTATCGCCTTTGCGAAGAGCTACACCTGCGCCTTCACCAAACCATTTTTTGTCAGACAGACCAGGGCCAACCAGACTGTATGCGCCATTTGATTTGTTAACCAAACCCTCCATCACTGATGCAGTATCAGCCAACACATAATCAACACGACCTGACTTCAGATCAAGATAAGCATCATCATATGAACCATAACGCTTAATAGTTGCATCAGGGAAGTTATCGGTTACATAAGTATCCATGGAAGTTGCGCGCTGAACTGCAATTTTCTTATCTTTCATGAATGCAGGAGTCAGCTCGATCTTTGTACCGGTTTTAGCTGCAAAATGGGCAGGTACGTGTTGGTATTTCTGTGAAAAATCAATGCTTTTTTTACGCTCTTCGGTAATGTCCATCGTAGAAATAATGGCATCAAATTTACGAGCTAACAGTCCAGGGATCATACCATCCCAATCTTGCTTCACGATGGTACATTTTACTTTCATCTGTTCACATAATGCGTTGGTAATATCAACGTCAAATCCGTGTAACTGACCGTTTGCATCCACACTATTAAATGGAGGGTAAGCACCTTCAACTGCGACTCGGACTTGTTTCCATTCCTTTGCCTGCACACCTGTTACCATCAGACTAGCCATAATCGCGGTTAACAACAGTTTTTTCATTGTTTGCTCCTTGCTTATTGGAACCAAATTAATAAGTAGATGAGATAAATTGGCGGAAACGCTCTGATTTCGGATTAGCGAACAGTTCTTTAGGATCGCCTTCCTCTTCAACCCGCCCCTGATGTAAAAACATGACTTTGTTCGAAACATCACGCGCAAAAGCCATTTCATGAGTTACAACCAGCATAGTTCGGCCTTCTTCAGCTAAACCACGCATTACGGACAAGACTTCACCAACCAATTCAGGATCTAAGGCCGACGTAGGTTCATCAAACAACATGACCTCAGGATCCACAGCCAACGCTCTGGCTATTGCTGCGCGTTGTTGCTGCCCCCCGGATAAATGCCCAGGATAATAATCACGTCGCTCGTATAAGCCCACACGATGCAACAATGCCTCCGCCTTCTCGATAGCTTCCTGACGTGGCACTTTTAACACATGGACTGGTACCTCAATAATATTTTGCAATACAGTCATATGAGACCATAAATTAAAACTCTGAAATACCATGGCTAACCGAGAACGGATCCGTGCAACTTGTTGTGCATCTACCGGAACCCTTTCACCGGATTTGTCAGTTTTCATACGAATTAGCTCACCATGGACATAAACATCACCATTGGTGGGCATTTCAAGTAAATTAATGCAACGTAAAAAGGTGGATTTACCTGAACCAGACGAGCCGATGATGGAAACAACATCCCCTTTACTCGCGGTGAGATTAATACCTTTTAATACTTCATTGGAACCGAAGCGTTTACATAAATTTTGCACCTCTAGGGTGGCAACCTGCTCCATATGTGAGCCTTTCCTAAATAATCGCTGAAGACAAAAATATACTGCAAAAATAATACCCGGAAAAATACCAGTATCAGCATTAAATACAAAATTATTATTGATATTTTTTTAACTAAGCAGCATAAATATTCATCATAAATCATTTTTATGCACTAATTCGCTATTAATTCCCTTTTGACACCTCGTCGGCTGATACACCATCTTTCTTTTTCCCTCAGCAGCAGAATTTCAACCTTTTGACGTCTGTAATAGTTTCGTCATCTCAGTGTTTTAGTTTTTAAAACGCTGTGATATACGGAAAGCACTTGTGACAAGCAAGTTGCATGGGTGAATGACTATCACCAAGCCATAATCTATAACATCTGTATATTTGATTTGTGGCCCGTAAAATGCTTATCACAGTTTGAACGTTCTTTAGTTTGAGACGAGGAGGTAGATCCATGGACAGGTTCTCACTGGAAACGGAAGAGCTGGCCGTCATTGATACTGATGTACGTCAACGCCAAACAAATAAAAAGCGCAAATGGAGAGAGATAGAGGCATTAAAAGACAGATATCGCTTGCAACGGGAATTGCAGTCCATTGACTTAAATTACGAATTGGGTATTAACGACATTTCGTTGAATTGAAAAAATATGGCGCTGGTTAGCGCCATATTTTGTTCCGCAATCGATTAAGCAGATAACAGTTGCGTTGCCAAATCTTGGTACCGCTCGGCGACTTCTCGACCAAATAACGGGTCAGCATCAATCATATTCACCCAATTATGCTCTAAATGACGCCAATCATCTTCGGTCAATGCTTGTTTCAGCAATGGAAAGATAACACTCTCCTCATAATCCAGATGCCTTTGCTGTAAGGCAATGAATTGTTCTAAAGCTACAGCAACACGATCTAATGGAATAACAGCATCCATGAGAATCATCGCGACCATCTCCTGCAATTTCTCTCCACTACTCACAATCTGTTTATGTTGATCTTTGAGCGTGGTGGTCACAATAGAAGGATCGGTACATCGATATGTCGCAAAATAATCGTAAATCAAATCTTCTCGCGGGTGATGTTGCGTATCCGACACGTCTCTCAGATAGGTCAATGCATCATTGAGCACACTAAACCGCACAGGCTGTTCATTGCGAATTGTCGCTAGATTATCACGCAACATATCGAGTAATTTGGCGATGTTGATATGTTCTTGGTGCAAAATATCCAACATGGTGCACTCTCCTAAGCTGATAACCTATTAATCGGCAATTTATAAATTATAGTGAATTTTATTCTCAAGCATCGATTCATCCTGAAATGTGCCAACAACATCACGCTATCGGTGGTATTTGCCAGTTTATTGGTTGTTTTCCTGATGAAATTAAGAACTGATTCGTTAAAGAAAAATGACCACAACCTAAAAAACCACGGTGCGCAGATAACGGGCTGGGATGGGGAGCCATTAAAACATGGTGCTTTTGGCGATCAATATATTGCCCTTTTTTTTGGGCATGGTTTCCCCAAAGCAAAAAGACCAGCCCTTCTCTGGATTCATTTAATGCAGCAATAACCCGGTCAGTAAACTGCTCCCACCCCGAGGATGCGTGAGAATGCGCTTTGCCAGCCTCAACAGTCAGCACCGTATTTAATAACAACACCCCTTGTTGAGCCCATGAGAGTAGATAGCCATGTTTAGGTATATCAAAACCAGGAATGTCACGGTGTAATTCTTTGTATATGTTAACCAGCGATGGTGGTGTTGCTACGCCTGGCAATACAGAAAAGCAAAGGCCATGCGCTTGATTGGGACCGTGATAAGGGTCCTGCCCTAAGATGACCACTTTTACATCATTAAACTCTGTGTATTTGAAAGCATTAAAAACATCAGCAGCAGGAGGGTAAATCACTTTACCTGACTCACGTTCGTGTCGAACAAAACTCAGCGTTTCCTGAAAATAGGCCTGTTGTTTTTCCTGACCCAGCACATCACTCCACGTTTGCATTTCGTTCCTCCCGACTGTGATAAAAATTGATTTTATCGTACTTCCGTTAAAAACGGCATCTGACAAATTTGTAGTAAATTTACAAGATATCAACCATCTGAATTTACGCCGAACTGCAATGATGGATGCAAAATGTATGTTTATTGATTTTGATCAAGCTTTAATCTCGAATAGGCCTGTTTATTTAGGGGGTATCCCCTTGCGAACTATTAGTAAATTTACTAATGTAGTATCAAAGATACATGATTAAACCAAGTTGGTTTAATCGCCTGCATTATGGGGCACTTTCTTGTAACTAGTGACAAGAACCGCCCCAAACTATCGAGGAGTTCATCATGGTTAAGGGTATTCAAATCACTCAAGCAGCAAATGCAGAATTGATCCATTCATTCTGGTTGCTGGATGATACAACACAAGAAGTGCGTTGCTTATGTTCAAAAGATCCTCGTTACAGCGAAGATCAGGTAGTTGCGCTGGCCTCATTAGGCAATATTGAATATCGGGAAATCCCTGTCAATGCTGCACCACAGGTTGAAGGTGGCCAACACCTGAATGTGAATGTGCTTAGACGTGAAACGTTGGAAGATGCCGTTCAAAATCCAGAAAAATACCCGCAATTAACCATTCGTGTTTCTGGCTATGCCGTACGTTTTAATGCTCTGACACCAGAACAACAACGTGATGTAATTACCCGTACGTTTACTCAATCACTCTAATTGAGTATTACCGAACAGATAAAAAAGCCAGATACGATATCTGGCTTTTTTTCATTCTTTTGGCGTGATTTGATATTCAGCTTGCCGTTTTGAAACCATTGAATTACAACTATTACAAAAAAAATCTACTGCACCACATGCTTGCAAACGTTCCAGTTCAACATGGCATGCAGGACAAAAAGCAACAATCGTAAATTGCTTTGCGCAATGGATGCAGGTCGCTTCATTCCATCTGGGATCCAGCCCTTCTTGTTGACAAGAAGGACAGGTGATCTGATAGGCCATTTCACCTCTCCTCTGAATTTATTTGATTATTAACCTTTTTTCACAAACTTCATCATTCGGCGACGTTTACGAATCTGGCTCTGTGTCAGCTTATTCCGTTTCCCTTCAAATGGGTTGTCACCTTCCTGAAACTCAACATGGATTGGTGTTCCCATGATCTTCAATGATTTACGGTAATAGTTAATCAAATAACGCTTATATGAATCAGGCAAATCATTCACCTGATTGCCATGAATAATAATACGTGGTGGATTATATCCGCCAGCATGCGCATATTTCAGTTTAACACGACGACCACGAACCAAAGGCGGCTGATGATCTTCTGCAGCCATATTCATGATACGAGTCAGCATGGAAGTGCTGATACGCTTTGTCGCAGAACGATAAGCTTCTTGAATCGAATCAAATAAATTGCCCACACCAGAGCCATGCAAGGCTGAAATAAAGTGAACACGAGCAAAATCAACAAAACCCAGTCGTCGTTCTAGATCTTCTTTGATTTTCTCTTTGGTATCCTGATCCAGTCCATCCCACTTGTTGACCGCAATCACGATAGAGCGCCCTGAATGCAGAGTGAAACCAAGTAAACTTAAATCCTGGTCAGAGATCCCCTCACGAGCATCGATCAGCAACAAAACAACGTTGGCATCTTCAATTGCCTGCAATGTTTTAACAACTGAGAATTTCTCGACTGTTTCGTAAATCTTCTTCTTCTTACGTACACCAGCCGTATCAATGACAATATATTGTTGCTCATCGCGCTCCAGTGGAATGTAAATGGAATCGCGTGTTGTTCCTGGCATATCAAAAACAATGACTCGATCTTCCCCTAACATACGGTTAGTCAGAGTCGATTTTCCAACATTCGGACGACCGATAATGGCAAACTTAATTGGCAAATCGGCATATCGATCTTCACCAGTTAACTCTTCTTCTGGTTCGTCCAAATCGGGTTCAACACCCTCAAATGCAGCCCAGTAAGCAGCATCTTCGTCTTCTGCTTCCTCTTCAGCCGATTTTCCTGTTAACTCTTCCAGAAAAGGTGCTAATGCTTTTTCCAGCAATGATGTCACACCACGGCCATGAGCCGCAGCTATTTGATAGATCTCACCAAGTGCCAAGCTATAAAAGTCTGCAGCAAAGGCATCGCCATCAATGCCATCTGTTTTATTCGCGACCAGAAATACTTTTTTCTGTTGTCGCCGCAGATGGTTAGCAATCCCGATATCAGCACTGGTCACACCTGCACGAGCATCTACCATGAATAATACAACATCTGACTCATCAATCGCTTGCAGCGATTGTTCAGCCATTTTGACTTCAATTCCCTCTTCGGAACCATCAATACCGCCAGTATCCACAACGATAAAATTCAGTTCACCAAAAGACGCCTGACCATATTTACGATCGCGTGTTAATCCCGGGAAATCGGCCACCAGTGCGTCCCGGCTACGCGTCAGACGGTTAAATAGTGTGGACTTGCCAACGTTTGGGCGTCCCACCAGGGCAACAACAGGGGTCATACAAAACCTCAATTAATAAATAAACAGAAGCCCCCGATACGAGATCAGGGGCTATTAACATACCAAATCCGAATTGTTACGGACGCTTAAGGGCTACGAGTTCACCGCTACGAGTTTGAATATAGACTAAATTGTCGTCAATGATTGGTGTGGCGTAAAGACCTTTGCTATCGACCTCTTGCATGGCAATAATTTTACCTGTCGTTTGTGAAAGCCAGTATAAATAACCCTCATTATCACCAACAACAACATAATCACCCAATACTAGAGGTGCCGTAACATTACGATATTCCAATTGCGTGTTAGACCACTTTTCAGTTCCAGTTGCACGATCAACCAGATAGATGTGTGATTTTGAGTCTGTGATTGCAATATCATTCACACCGACGCCCAGATCCTGGTAAGCGGCATATTTTCGCTTCCAAAGCTCATCACCAGAAATCAATTTACGGGAAATCAGTTGGCCATTATAAGCTACTGCATACAGTTCATCATCAACTATGACAGGAGTGGCATCAACATCCACCATACGATCAAGATCGGTCTGGCCATGTGGTGTTGCCACCCGAGTTTCATTCACCAATTGGCCGTTTTGTAATAACACAATACCAATTTTGCCATCGGCCCGGCCATACAGGACGCCCCCGGCTGCAATCACTGGAGCAGACGTGCCGCGTAATGTCAGATTTGGTTGTTCGCTCGTGACTGTCCAGTCAATTTTGCCCGTATCACCCTCTAAAGCCAGCAATTGACCCGCGCCTGTTGTAACCACCACTTTTCCTGAATCTGTTGCTGGAGTGGCCAAGACCTCCCCCCCAACATCGGTATGCCAAAGCAATTCACCTTTATCCAGACTTAGCGCTAGTAGTTGACCATTTTCAGATCCAACATAGAGATGACCATCGGCTGCAGCCAGACCGCCAGATAAACGGGCACTGCGTTTTTCTTCAAAAAACGGTTGATCACTTAGATCAATATGCCACAGTTTTTTCCCGCTCTGTTTATCAAACGCATAAATATCGCCATCCCGAGATGCAGCAAAAATATGATCACCAACAATGACAGGTTGTAAATGTGAATAGAATTTTCCTACTCCTGACCCGATGCTGTGACTCCAGACAGTATCTGGATGAAAAGCGGATTCCACTACAGGGACATCTGCCATTTTAATGACATCTTCTTCCGAACTGCAGCCATAGAGCAAAACACTCCCCAGCAATATACAGCCCCATTTTTGCCAAGTTTTATGCATTCGGTTCACCGTCCTTCGCATTATTTAGCTACAGGTGTATCAATTTTTGCACTATCTGCAGACAGATCGTCCAATTTCATCTGTAAAACCGGATTAGCACCATTTTTGCTGATTTTTATCGCAGTGGCATAAGCTTCACGGGCTTTATCTGGCTGAGATAAAGCCAACAATGCATCTCCTTTAGTTTCAGCAACAGCCGCTTTATATGGTTCCGCAGCCACTGTATCTAATACTTTCAGTGCATCCGCTGGCTTTTTATTTGCAATCAACACTCGCGCAAGTCTGATACTTGCAACAGGTTTAAATGAGTCATCATTAGCATGTTCAGCCACTTGTCGTAGTTGTGTTGCAGCCAATTCCAACTTATTTGCCTTTACCGCTTCATCAGCTAATTGAAGACTGGCCAGATCACCGTACGTATTTTTATGCGAAGAGATAAATTGCTCTACCGCATCAAATGCTTTTTCATGCTGAGTGGATAAATTTTGCATGGTCTGCTGATATTCTGCAGCAGACATTTCGCTTTGATGACGAGTATAGTCGTTGTAATAACGCCATCCGAACAGACCGATAAAGCCGATGACAACACCAGCAATAATGGACTTACCGTTTTCCTTCCACCAAGATTTAATGGCTTCTACTTGTTGTTCTTCTGAATTATAAACGTCCACTATTACTCTCCCAGCTTGTTCAGGATCAGAGATAAAGCTGCAATATCAACAGTTTGTTGTTCAACTTGATCGCGTAAAAATTTTACGGTGATCTTTTGTTCGGCAACTTCTGTTTCACCCAATATCAATGCTACTTTGGCCGCTACTTTATCTGCACGTTTCATTTGTTTCTTGAAATTTCCACCACCGCAATGAGACATCACGCGTAATTGCGGGTGGGCTGTTCTTAATTGCTCAGCCAATAACAAGCCAGCCGTCTGAGTACCTTCACCAGCCATGCAAATATAGACATCAACTGTTGGCGGAATGTTATTTACCTTTTCTAACGTCTCCAGCATCAGAGTCAGACGTTCCAGACCCATTGCAAATCCGATTGCCGGAGTTGCCTGGCCACCCAGTTGCTCAACCAACCCATCGTAACGACCACCACCACAGATGGTACCCTGAGCGCCCAGACTGTCAGTTACCCATTCAAAAACGGTGTAATTGTAATAATCCAGACCGCGTACCAAACGTTCATTCACCTGATAAGCAATTCCCGCTGCATCCAGCAAGCTTTTCAGGTTACTAAAATGTGCTTTGGTTTCCTCACCAAAATAATCAGATAAGGTGGGGGCATTAGCCAGAATTTCTTGGACCTGGGGATTTTTGGTATCTAAAACCCGTAAAGGATTGCTATACATCCGCCGCTGAGACTCTTCATCCAGGCGATCTTTATGTTGCTCCAGAAACGCAACTAACGCATCACGATATGCTGCTCTTTCAACAGACGAGCCCAACGTATTCAGCTGTAATGTTGTGAATTGCGCAATGCCAAGCTCTCGCCACAAACGAGCTGTGAGCATAATCAGTTCAGCATCGATATCTGGCCCAGTTAAACCAAAGACTTCAACACCAAACTGATGGAACTGACGATAACGGCCTTTTTGAGGACGTTCATGGCGAAACATTGGGCCGACATACCATAAACGACGTTCTTGGTTATAAACCAACCCATGTTCAATGCACGCACGCACACAACCGGCTGTCCCTTCTGGTCGAAGAGTTAAACTATCACCATTACGATCATTAAAGGTATACATCTCTTTTTCAACAACATCGGTCACTTCACCGATAGCACGCTGAAAGAGATGAGTCATTTCAACTACTGGCATCCGTATTTCGGAATAACCATACGAAGAAACGACCTGACGCAGTTTTGCCTCAACCATTTGCCAAACCGGTGTCTGTTCCGGTAGGCAATCATTCATACCACGAATCGCCTGAATTTGTTTAGCCACAATAATTCTCAAATATCTGATGCAAAAGCTGCCCGCATTATAGGGAGTTTCAAAATAGAGGTAAAACTCCTCTACAGGCAGCATGTGGATGTGTGCAGGAGTTATTCCTGATGTTGTTTAATAGGAATGCGCTTTTCTTGATCCAGTTGGGAAGCTTTGGCTCTTATCCGAGCTTCTAATTGATCTAACAACTCCGTGTTGTCTAACCGATCGACTCGCTCGCCATTCTCGTAAAGCGCACTCTTGCGATTGGCTCCTGCCAGCCCCAAATCAGAGACGAGAGCCTCCCCCGGACCATTTACGACACACCCAATGATGGAAACATCCATCGGGGTAATAATGTCTTCCAGGCGCTGCTCAAGGGCATTCACTGTACCAATCACATCAAATTCCTGACGGGAACAGGTCGGACAAGCAATAAAGTTGATCCCTCTGGCACGGATCCGTAAAGATTTGAGAATATCAAAACCAACCTTTATCTCTTCGACAGGATCTGCAGCCAAAGACACACGCAGGGTATCGCCAATACCTTCTGACAATAACATGCCTAAACCAATTGCTGATTTCACAGCGCCAGAGCGGAAACCACCCGCCTCGGTGATACCCAGATGCAATGGCTGTTCAATCTGTTTCGCCAATAGACGATAAGCATCTACTGCAAGGAACACATCGGAGGCTTTCACACTGACTTTGAACTGATCAAAATTGAGTCGATCCAGAATATCTACATGCCGCATGGCAGACTCAACCAATGCTTCAGCCGTTGGTTCGCCATATTTATCCATCAGCTCTTTTTCTAAAGAACCACCATTCACACCAATACGAATGGGAATATTTAAATCACGGGCGCAATCAACAACCGCTCGAATACGATCTTCTTTGCCAATATTACCTGGATTGATCCGTAAACAATCCACACCATATTCAGCAACTTTTAATGCTATCCGGTAGTCAAAATGAATGTCTGCAACCAACGGAATGGAAACTTGCTGGCGAATCAGTTTAAATGCTTCAGCCGCATCCATGGTAGGCACTGAAACTCGAACAATATCAGCACCGACACGCTGTAAAGACTGGATTTGAGCAACTGTTGCAGCGACATCTGTTGTCAGCGTATTGGTCATTGATTGTACCGAAATCGGAGCATCACCACCGACAGGTACTTTTCCTACCATGATCCGTTTGCTGATCCGGCGCTTAATAGGTGAAACATGTTGCGTCATGACTTAATTCTTCAACGGTAACTTATAACGAGCCACAACACCCTGACGAATATAGGATGTCATATCAACTGGTTTTCCATGGAAATAAACAGAAACAGCTCTTGGTGCACCAATAGTCAGACTGAATGGTTCCTTGCCTGTCAGGCTGATTTTATCACCTGATTTTTTTGTACCTTCAAACAACGATTTGCCATTCGCATCGGCAACACGTAACCAACAGCCACCTGTAAATTGCAACTGCAAAGCAACAGATGAATCGACGGCTGTTGGGGTCGCTTTTGTTTCTACGTTCGATGAAGTATTTTCACTGTTTCCGTTAGTGTCGGCCGCGGGGACAACATCATTCGGTGCAGGTTCTGATGTTTGTGCTGCCGTATCTGAAAGAACCGTCGGCGTTTGATCTTCAGCATCAGGACTTTCAGCCGTGTCTGGTTCAGTCGTTGAGGCCGATGATACCGCCGTCTCTGTATTGGTAGTCACAGCAGCAGATGCATGCACAGTGGTTTCAATAGCCTTTGTTGCATCAGCGGCACTGATTGCTTTCGCAACCTCAGAGGCGCCTTTCACAACTAACTGCCCGGCTTCATTAATACTGGTCGGCACAGGTTCTTCTGCTGGTTGTAACCACCACCAGGCACCACCAGCGCCGACTAAACCAATGCATAGTACCCATGAAATGATTCGAACTCGATGTTCATTGGCTTCGCGTTGTGTTCTGCCGGAGAAGCTATACATTTCACTGTATTTTTGATCTTTCAACCCAAGACGGTCATAGGCAGCTAAAACCGCTTGCTCGTCCGCACCAACGAAACGTGCATACGTTTTCAAATATCCACGCGTAAACGTACTGGCTGTTTTTTGATCGAAACGATCTTGTTCAATATCTCTAATTAATGAAATACGCAAATTGAGGCGATGAGCCACATCTTGTTGACTTAAACCGCGTACTTCACGTGCTGTTTTAAGTATTAAGCCCGGTGTCTGCAGGGCATTGTCATGAGACTGTTCAGTAGTCATTGTTCTGATATCTTTTTGCTTGAACTGAAGACGGGAATTGTTGAACCAGAGACTGGCCAAAAACATGAATATCGGCAATACGCCCTTGCGCTTGTGCAGTACGAATGCTCAGCCACAAACTTTGTGCCGTATCATTCGCCTTTTTCCGAAAAGCCCGAAGCCATGACTCGGCATCAGTTGGATTATGTTCATTTAACGCAATTTCTGCTAAATCAAGCATTAACCCTACTTTCTGAGGGTTATAACCCAGCGCCAGACGGTAATATTCTTTTGCTTTATCCTTTTTACCCGATTCTACGGCACAGAGAGCCGCATTCTCATATGTGTCATCCATCTTTAGATAACGGGGTTGTGCGACAGCACGCATGAACATGGAGTCAGCCTGAGCATAGTTATGATTCCGACACAAAAAAGTACCGTAATTATTCAAAACATCAGGATCATTGCCATGTGACGATACGAGTTGCTCATAGGTTTTCTGCGCTGAAAGATTATCACCAACCGATTGATAGTAATAAGCCATTGCAAGGTATGCCTCAGCACTCGACGGTGCAAGCTCGATAGCTTTTTCAAAGTTATATTTTGCTGAGGCCATTTCACCTTTGTTCAAATAGCCCATGCCAAGCTGAATGCGTGTCTTAGATGCTGCTGCATTGTCGATCGCATTCTCTTGTCTAACCGAATTCTTGCCAATAATCGTCGTTTCTGTGACACATCCAGACAACACAAGTGATGCTGCCCAGAGTAAAGAAAGATGTCTTTTCATTTCTCAGTACATTAACGAACTGGATTTCAAAGCATTTTGACGGAAATCTCCTGCTCTTGCATCCGTTTTTTCATGGTTCGTTTCGTTCTGTCGATCACGTCACCTACTAATTGACCACAGGCGGCATCAATATCATCACCTCGTGTTTTTCGCACAATCACGGTATAACCGTATTCCATCAATACTTTAGAGAAACGATCAATCCGGCTGTTGCTGGGTTTGCCATAAGGATTACCCGGAAATGGATTAAATGGAATCAGGTTGATCTTACTTGGCGTGTCTTTTAGTAGCTCAGCCAATTCGTGCGCGTGCTGCATATCATCATTGATATGATCCAGCAGGACATATTCCACCGTCACCCGCCCCTGATTGGCATTAGATTTTTCCAGATAACGGCGCACGCCAGCCAAAAACTCCTGAATATTGTATTTGTCATTGATTGGCATAATTTCTGAACGCAACTTGTCATTGGGCGCATGCAATGAAATCGCCAGTGCGACATCAATCATATCACCCAGTTTGTCCAGTGCTGGTACAACACCCGAGGTAGACAAGGTGACACGGCGCTTGGAAAGACCGAAACCGAAATCGTCCATCATCAGATCCATCGCGGGAACAACGTTAGCCAGATTGAGCAATGGTTCACCCATGCCCATCATCACCACGTTGGTGATCGGACGCTTACCAGTTTCTTTGGAAAAACCGACTACCTGAGCAGCACGCCAGACCTGACCAATAATTTCAGAGACCTTCAGGTTACGGTTAAAGCCCTGCTGAGCGGTAGAGCAAAATTTACATTCCAGTGCACAACCTACCTGCGAGGAAACACATAATGTGGCTCGATCCGCTTCCGGAATATAAACCGTTTCAACTTCCTGATCGCCTACCAGCATGGCCCACTTGATAGTACCGTCGGCAGAACGTTGTTCACGACTGATTTCAGGAGCCCGGATCTCAGCAATTTGCGAAAGCTTTTCACGCAATGCTTTGTTCACGTTGGTCATCTGAGAAAAATCATCGCAGCCGAAATGATAGATCCACTTCATGATCTGATCGGCGCGAAATGCCTTTTCACCTAATTCGTCAGCAAAAAATGCACGCAATGCTTTGCGATCAAAATCCAGCAGATTAACTTTAGTTTCGCTCATGAATGCCTCAGAGACCTATAGAGAAGGGCGCGGATTGTACAAAGTTTATAATAGGAAGACTAGTGTTAGCTCATCGCAAATTGATTAAATTTTAATCTTTTTGTGAAATAAAAAAACAAACTCTGTAACAAAGTCATATTTTTGGCAGTTTTGAATTGGCACATCGATTGCTTATGCACAACAATAGAAGATATGCGATTAAATTACGTTTAGCTATCAAAAGAATTTTCATTAAAATATATTAATATCATATAGTTAAATAATCCCGGATGCTCCTCTAGATAAAAAGGACAACAAACATGTTTAATGATAAAAGTATTCTTATTACTGGTGGTACAGGTTCATTCGGTAAAAAATATGTAAAAACCATCCTGGAACGGTATAACCCACGCCGTTTAATTATCTACTCTCGCGATGAACTAAAACAGTTTGAAATGCAGCAAGTATTCAATGCGCCGTGCATGCGATATTTCATCGGCGATGTCAGAGATGGAGAGCGCCTAATTCAAGCAATGCGAGGGGTTGATTATGTCATTCACGCCGCAGCCATGAAACAAGTGCCTGCCGCTGAATATAACCCGATGGAATGTATCAAAACCAATATCGACGGTGCTCAGAACGTAATAAAAGCAGCGATAGCAAATAACGTATCTAAAGTCATTGCTTTATCGACAGATAAAGCAGCGAATCCAATCAACTTGTATGGTGCAACGAAATTGGCTTCCGATAAGTTGTTTACTGCAGCCAACAATATGACAGGAAGAGATACACCGATTTTCGCAGCAGTTCGTTATGGCAATGTGGTTGGTTCTCGAGGGTCGGTTGTTCCCTTTTTTGAAAAGCTAATTAATGATGGTGCTCGTGAGATTCCAGTAACACATCAAGATATGACACGCTTTTGGATTAGCTTGCAGGATGGTGTTGATTTCGTGCTAAAGAACTTTGAGCGAATGTATGGTGGCGAAATTTTTGTACCTAAAATTCCATCCATCCGTATATCCGATCTTGCTAAGGCTATGGCGCCTGAACTACCAATCAAAATCGTAGGTATTCGTCCTGGAGAAAAATTGCACGAAATAATGTGCCCCTCTGATGACTCTCATTTGACACTAGAATTTCATGACCATTATGTACTACAGCCTTCCATTAAATTTAATAATACGGAAGTCGATTATTCAACCAATGCAATAGGTGAACACGGTACTCCTGTTGCTTCAGGTTTTGAGTATAACTCAGGTAATAATCCGCATTTTCTGTCTCCAGCTGAAATCACCGAATTCAATAGAAAGGCAATGGCATGATCCCATATGGCAAGCAACACATCTCGACTGAAGATATTCGAGCTGTGGTTGAGGTACTCAATTCAGAGTATCTAACCCAAGGGCCGGCAGTCCCAGCGTTTGAACAGGCAATAGAAAACTACACAGGCGCCAAATTTGCCGTTGCTGTAAATAGCGCAACATCAGCATTGCATATTGCATGTCTGGCTTTGGGATTAACAGTAGATGATTGGTTATGGACCACGCCCAATACTTTTGTTGCGTCTGCTAACTGTGGTCGTTATTGTGGTGCCAACATTGATTTCGTTGATATACAGTCAGACACATACAATCTTGATCCAATTGCATTAAAACAAAAACTAGAAATTTCCCGCCGCCATAATCTGTTACCTAAAATTGTTGTAGCCGTCGATTTTGCAGGACAATCCTGCGATTGGAAATCATTGCGTTCTTTGGCAAATGAATATGGATTTTTCCTTATTGAAGATGCATCACATGCTATTGGCGGTCGCTATTTGGCTAAACCAGTAGGTGATTGTTCGTATGCAGATATCACTATATTCAGTTTTCATCCTGTAAAAATAATTACAACAGCTGAAGGTGGTATGACGTTAACTAATGATGAGCTATTGGCAAAAAAAATGCGCCGTCTACGCAGTCATGGTATTACTCGTGATCCTGCCGAAATGATAAAACCTGCCGATGGTCCATGGTCTTATCAGCAAATCGAGCTAGGATGGAATTACCGCATGACTGACATCCAAGCCGCACTTGGTTTAAGTCAGTTAAAGCGTATTAATGAATTTGTAGCTCAAAGACATCACATTGCCAAAATTTATAATGAGGCATTAAAGAATCTACCATTGACAACGCCATATCAAGACCCGGATGCATTTAGTGCTTATCATCTTTATCCTGTGGTTTTGCACGATCCATCAAAGCGATTAGCTGTTTTTAATACTCTCAGAGCAGCCAATATCGGTGTAAATGTTCATTATATACCCGTACATACGCAACCATATTATCAATCTCTTGGACACAAACAGGGAAACTACCCTATTGCTGAATCTTATTATGCAGGAACAATAAGTCTGCCTATATATCCTCAAATGACAAATGATGAGCAAGACTATGTAATCCAAACAATTAAGAATGCATTGTCATGAAAATAGCACTAATTCCAGCACGAGGCGGCAGTAAACGGATTCCGCGCAAAAATATTAAAATATTTTCCGGAAAGCCTATGATTGCACATTCTATTCTGGCTGCTCAAAACAGCAAATTATTTGATCGTATCATCGTGTCTACAGATGATACAGAAATTGCTAATATTGCGCAGGAATGGGGAGCTGAGGTGCCATTCATCAGGCCAGCAGAATTGTCAGGTGATTATACTGGAACAATGGATGTCATTCAGCATGGTATCAAACAATTAGAATTAAACAATTCGACAATTGATTATGTATGTTGCATTTATGCAACGGCTCCTTTTATTACTCCTCATTCCCTACAGAATGCATTTCAGTTACTGTTAGCCTCTGAAGCGGATTACGTATTTACAGTCACTTCATTTCCATTTCCCGTGCAACGAGCCTTATTTCTTAATAAAGACTCTCGGATAGACTGTCTATATCCTGAATTTAAATTTACTCGCTCACAGGATTTAGTTGAAACATATCACGATGCGGGGCAATTTTATTTTGGTAAAACATCAGCATTCAAAGCTGGGACCCCATTATTTTCTCCAGCCTCATGTCCGTTAATATTGCCCCGTAAAATTGTTCAAGATATTGATACACCAGAAGATTGGCAACGAGCAGAAATGCTTTATCAACTATGGCAGGCAGAGTTGAATGACAACAGCAATATTTCGGGTTGATTCGTCAATAGATATCGGAACCGGGCATGTAATGCGATGTCTTGCATTGGCAGATGAATTTAAAAATCACGAAATTAAAACTCATTTCATATGCCGGGATTTACCTGGAAACATTCATAAACTCATTCTCACCAGAGGACATTCAGTTACTGTTTTACCTTTGTTGGCATTATATAAATCTATCGCCCAAGAAAATGATTATGCTGGGTGGCTCCAAGTAACACAAGAGCAGGACGCTCAAGAATGCATTAGCCACTTAAAACAATTAAATCTACCATCACGCCCAATCATAATTGCAGATCACTATGCGCTGGACAAATCATGGGAGGTTTTGATAAAAAATCATAGTCAATTATTAATAATAATTGATGACTTAGTTCGTGAACATGAAGCAGATATCATCATAGATCAGACGTTAGGGCGCTCTGAAAAAGAATATGAAAAATCCAGTCAATGTAAAACAATATTGGTAGGTAGTGAATATGCCATGATTCGCTCACAGTTTTATCTGAAGCGAGAAGAGTCTATTTGCTCTCATAACGAACGCCCCATGAATATATTTATATCGATGGGCGGTAGCGACAAAGATAACATCCTGGCCTTGATTCTTGATGAGTTAAAAAATAATAAAATATTATGGATCAAGAAAATAGCCATACTAATCAACAGTACATCATCAAACTATAAACAAATAGAAAAAATCACTCATCAATGCAATTATGATATTGAACTAATTAATTTTGTTGATGACATGGCAAATTTCATGTCGAATTATTCATTGGCGATTGGTGCTCCGGGAACGACAACTTGGGAACGAGCTACTATGGGCATCCCAGCTGTACTTATTCCAATAGCTGAAAATCAACAGGATATAACGCGGGTTTATAAAAAATATAATGCAGGGGAAATTCTATTTCCCAATGAAATTAAAAACAATCTCATTTCGGCATTAAACAAAATAAAAGATAATTATGAAGACCTAAGAAACATAAATTATCAAATTACTGATGGACTAGGAATACGAAGAATAATATATAATATCTGGCCTTTAAAAGCTAAAGATGGAGTAAACGTCACTATTTGTAAAGCTATGTATGATGACATCATGCAAGTATATGAATGGCAATGTCAGCCACAGACACGCCGTTATGCAAGAAACTCAAAAATACCATCGCTAACAGAGCATATTGAATGGATGACTAAGAGACTACACGATCCTAAATGTTATTTTTATATTATAAAATATGGGCATGAAAAAGTTGGTGTTGTTCGGCTAGATTGGGTATGTCCTCTATGTTATGAAATTTCAATTTTTATTGATGAAAAGAAAAAAAAACTAAATATAGCTAAGAACGCTTTAATATTGGTGTCTGAGCTTCATTTGGAAGTGGATTTAATTGCTATAGTTCTAAAAGAAAATCTGGCATCACAAATGCTTTTTTCATCATTGAACTATACCAGGCTAAATGAAACAAAATTCAAATTGGAGAGACGGGTTTATGGGTAACATGATTAATATCAATGGCCGTTTAATTGGTGAAGGACAAAAACCCTATATCATTGCTGAATTATCTGGTAACCATAATGGGGATTTAAATCGAGCCCTAGCTCTCGTCGATGCAGCTGCAGCAGCAGGGGCTGATGCTATAAAACTGCAAACTTATACTGCTGATACTATGACTCTTAATTGTGATTCAGATGATTTCAAAATTAAGGGTGGACTGTGGGATGGTTATTCTCTGTATCAACTTTATCAGACTGCTCATACACCATGGGAATGGCATCAGCCGTTATTTGAAAGAGCCAATTCATTAGGTATAACCATTTTCTCAACTCCTTTTGACGAAACAGCTGTCGATTTTCTGGAAAAACTACACTCTCCTGCATATAAAGTTGCATCTTTTGAAATGACAGATCTTCCTCTATTACGATATATAGCCAAAACGGGTAAACCCGTTATTATATCCACAGGATTAGCGTCATTAGATGAAATCAAACTTAGTATTGATACACTTAAAACATCCGGTTGTGAACAGATTTTATTAATGCATTGTATTAGTGGGTATCCGACCCCTATTGAACAAGCTAATTTAAAAACCATTCCTGACTTGGCAAAAAAATTTAATGTTACTGTCGGTTTATCTGATCATACACTAGGAACATTGGTTTCAACTGTTTCAATTGCTCTTGGTGCTGTAGCTATAGAAAAACATTTCACATTAGCTCGTTCAGATGGAGGCCCGGACGCATCTTTTTCTATCGAACCAACCGAATTAAAACAGCTATGTAATGACTGCAATTCAGCTTGGCAGTCCTTAGGGTTTGCTAATTATTCTCTTAAAGATGCAGAAAAAGATAATTTAAGATTTCGTCGGTCAATTTATGTTGTTAAAGATATTAAAGCAGGTGAATCATTAACTCCTGATAATATTAGAAGAATAAGGCCAGGCTTTGGTTTGTCGCCATCTGAGTATGAAAATGTGCTCGGCAAAAAAGCATCTTGTGATATAAAAGCTGGCACATCATTAAATTGGAGCTTAATAGTTTAAGTTTAGTCCTGAACATAAATGGATATATACTGTTCAGGACTGTTTATGGCTTTTGATTTAGTTTTTTCTAAATAGAGAAACGACAGAACTATCGACCGAATCAACCATATCAATAGAGTGAGGGTACATTTTTATGGCCTCGCGCAAATAATTTTGAAAAATACTCCCCAACTCTTTTATTGTCGCATTAAACTCATCTGACTCTTCATATGTATACAAATATCCAGTAATTATGCTAAATGCATAATTAAAAGTACCAACCAGCATATTGTAAATAATCCGCTGTCTGGTTTTAGATAAATAAATCAAGCCATCATATTGTTTTTGCATCAATTGAAGAGCATTTTCTCTATTCGGTTCAAGATTAGACCACTCATCAATAAATACATTAACAAATTCAGAAAATTTTTCTATTTCAAGATATTGATACATATCTTCTTTCTTTATATTCATGGGTGAATATAAATCATTATAGATATGATCTAACAAAGCCACTCTATTTAAATGATTTTGTTTAATATTCAACTCTTCTTGATGCAAAGGAATTGCACCTTCAATTTTTGCACCATCACTACAGTTAAAGCAGTTAACATCGTCATATTTTTTTAAGAGTTCACCTAATACTTTTCTTGATGTGTTCATCAAAGAATTAGTATGAATAGCACCACCAAAATTACCATCCACTATATGTGGTGCATTATTGAACATTTTTTCTGTTAAATCTTTTTGAGGCTTCCCATCATCATCGAAATATAAACTATGTTTAGAATGATGATGCCCTAGGTCTTTATATCCATTATCCAAGCCAAATAAAAATATATTTTTAAAACCTAATCTGCAGGCAATAGCTAAACCAGTATTACCGACTAGAGGATTAGCTCCAGGCAATATATCTCGCTCAGCAGCGATATCATTATTTAGCTGACACAAAAACCCACCTGGTTCAAAAAGCTTAAACGCTAATGCTGAGCGACCAAATTGCTCAGCACAATCAGGATGAATAACATCAAGACTGAGAAACATAATTTTTTTTATGTATTCATCATCATTTATCAAACGATGTGAATCTGGAATTACTTTTGTTCTTTCAACCTGAACATGGATATCAGGACAAATTCCTGCACGATATAAGGATGTTAGTGTACTACCGCAACATATAAGTATGACATTATCGCGATATTTTCTAATCACGTCTAAAGACCCATCTAACGAGGGGCCGTTAGCAACTACAAATACAGGAGTGTCTTCCCATTTTTTTTGAATACTTTTATTCTTTATTAAAAAAGGAATATTTTTATCAACATTAGCGGCACAATGAGCTAAAGCAATGATGTTATCATCGAAGAATCCCCATCCCATTGTTAACAAATAAAATTCACGGCTAGTTCGAACAATTAATTTGAAAATATCATCGCTAGGATAATGCCAGAACCCAATTGATGCAGCCGCAATAAAGGCACCTCTTTTAGTTAGTGCTTCAGAAAAATCAAGAATTACATTATCTTCATCTTGACCAATAAAAATATGTAGCCCTAAATTCTCTGATACCAAGTAATCAAATAGGGAATGCCAGTCAAAGGAATATAGTGATGCATAAAAAAGATCCATGTCAGGCTCAAATATAAATAAATTTGCAGCCTTACATTTTTCATATAAATATCCGAGTTGATACCCTAACCCTATACCAAACATCATGATTAATGGAATAGAATCAGGTATCCCATCAAGACGAACCAATTCATTTTCATGATTTTTTTGACATTGTTGAAGCTTATTTAAGTAATCAACGTGAATATATCCAGCTTCATTCTCTTCAATACCAAAACCAAATTTATGTATTGATTTTTTATTAGAAAGGACTTGTTCTATTTGTGATCTGCATTCATCAAATGGCGAATCACCATAAAATGAAACATTAGTATCTAGCCATAAGAGATTAACTTCACCATTTTCATTGCAAAAAAATCTAAATGGTCTGGTTGTTTTATAAGATTTAAATTTATCAGCTAAATGAGGTATATATTTCTTGAATGCGCTCATATTTTGTTCAAAGCGGAGCGGCAATACCTCAACCATTGCGGCTTCTTGCTGCGCTTGTAATGTTAATTTGGCAACTTTATCTTCCGTTTCCGCTAAGAGCTGATGAATATCATTCATTTTAAATTATCCACACTTAATACTTATGGTAAGCATCAAAAATAGTTTTTCTTTTATCTAATTGACTAAGCCTTTTCCCTATATTATCTTTTTCGATAACAAGCTCAGCGATTATTTTTGATTCGTTTTGTAAAATATGATCAATTTTTATTGAGATATTCTTTTTTTGCTCATCCGTCATAGACAACGAGCCTAATTGTTCAGCAACTGAATTTCGCTTATTTATTAGAGTAAGAGCAAGTTCAACATCTTGGCTATTGGCAGCATTTTCTAGTTCAACAGAAATTTGCTCTATTTCTTGAAAAAGAGTATTTATTTTGCTCATACAAATTTACTCGTATCTTGTTGAGCATACGCTTTTTGTTTTTCTGATTCAGGAATCTGATCCCAGCCACTTTTGACAGTTAACATGAGGTTTGCAACTTCATCAATCGCATCTTTATCCATTTTCAAACTTGCATCCATAAGACGATCTTTCATGTAATCATAAAGATCGTATAGTTGTTGTGCAGTTTCACCATGGGACAAATCTAGCGCATCTTGCAATCCATTGATAATACCTAATGACTTGGATATTGCAGTTGACTTTTCAGCATAATCCTTTCTGTCAATGGCGCCTTTTGCCAATGCTAAACGTTCAAGCACCCCTGCCATCAGTAACTGAATGACTCGATGAGGATCAGCTACAGACATATCAGCAGAAAGTGCTTGCTTCTTATATGCATTAAGATTTTTTGAATACATACCTTTTCCTAAGTGTCACATACATCTACTACTAATTTTTTAACTGCTGCTCAATGCGCTCAATGCTTTAGCAGAGCTATTCATGTTAGCGATTAATGTATCCAAATTAGAATACTTAGTTCGAAGCGATTTCTCATATTCTGCAAGTTGAGTCTGAAAATCAGATTGTTTTGTATTGATATCAGATAATTGAGTATTTAATGTATCTTGCCGCTGAGCTAATGTTCCGCCGGTTTGAACATAAGTGTTCATTTCATTACTCATGCTTTTCGCCAGACCAGAGTCTCCGCCGAATAATGCGCCAATCTGGTCGAAATTACTCGTAGCGACAGAGGAAAACTTAGTACTATCAATTGATAAAGTACCATCATTTGCCATTTGTACGCCCATATCAAACATTGTAGAAAACAAGTTGGCATTCTTTGAGGGAGTAGATATCGCATCAAACAAATAACTTTTAATTGACCTTACGGTTGAATCACCTTCAAGTAATCCACCATCTTGTTGACTAACCCCGCCGATGTAAGTTGAGCTTTTACCCAATGCGTTTAATGAACCCAACAGTGAATTATATCCCGTCACAAATTTTTGCACTAAATTTTGTGCAGCGGTTGTATCGGTTGCCACTGTCAATTTATTGGCTGTCAAAGCACCAGTCGTACTATCTTTGTCTGACACACGTAACGCAGTAAATTTTAATCCTTGAATTGTATCGGTGAAGGTATTACTGCTACTGGTTACAGCAGTTCCATCAATGGTTGCCGACGCATTAACGGCCGATACGGTTTTCGTTAACGTGGTTCCCGTTGTAGAGAACGCCGCTAACTCACTATCCGTGGTTGAAATAGAGAGCTCATTGCCAGACCCAGTTAGTGAGGAATCGATAACTAGTTTTGTACCACTGGTACTATTCACCAAGTTGACAGATACACCAAAATTACTACCGCTTTTATTAATACGATCCCGAATATTTGATAAATTATCGCCAGCCTTTACATCAACAGAAAAACTTTTTGAGCCCGCATTAAATGTTAAGGTTCCGTCTTGCGTCGCTATGCTCTGCGTAGAAGATGTAAATGCATTGGCAGCTGATTCGTATCGAGAACCAGCAGCCAGGGAGTTTATGATGATGTTGTATGAACCATTTGACATCCCTGTAGTAGCTTCTGCACTCAATACTGGATTTGTTGAATCTTGTGTAATAGATATTGTGCGTGCATTGAATGCATCAGGAGCTGCTAATGAATCAAGGGTATCCTTAAATGTGGATAAGGCTGACTTTAGCTTACCTATGCCAGACAAGGTTGTCTGGGCAGTGGTTTGCTGGGTTGCGATCGACGCATTAAATGCAGTCTGTTTCGCTTGCAGGCTTGCAGTGATAATACTCTCAAGATCGAGGCCTGAACCTGCGCCTGCACTGGTAATTGTTGTACCTGACATACCTTACCTCACCAATTAGACCTTTTTGTTAAACAAAAGTCCGGCCTGTACAGACTGCTGACTTTCATCACTACTCATTACTTCATGTAACTTTTTAGCTATAAATAGCCAATCATCACTAGGAATTTGTCTGATAAGCTTGTTTGTACTGCTATCAACCACCTTGACCACAGTATCACCTAATTCCTTATCCACAGAAAAATTGAGAGACCACCCCTTTGCCTGAACTATCTTTTGCAATTTTTGAGCCTGTTCAAGCATTTCTTTGGAACTAGCGTGCTTATCTGTCTGATCAGAATGGTTACCAACAGCGTTCTTGTCTATTGGTTTATTCCCAGAAACCGCATTATTAGTTTGAACATTATTGTCGTTCAAATTAACTTTCTGCTCTGAATGAGACAGAGCAGCCCGGGGGCTGCTCTTACTTTCGCTTTGCGCCAAAGTAGAGGAGGTTGTGATATTGACGTTTAAGTCATTCGACATAGATCCTCCTTACTATTCTAAGTTGATTTACTTGGCTATTATCCCAATAGAGACAATGCAGATTGCGGACGTTTATTCGCCTGTGCCAATACAGAAGATGCTGCTTGTTGCAGAATGTTCTGTTGCGTCATATTAGCAGTTTCTTTCGCGAAGTCTGCATCACGAATACGTGAACGGGCAGCACTGACGTTTTCAGAAACGTTTGACTGGTTACGAATAGTTGAGTCAAAACGGTTTTGTACCGCACCTAAATCAGCACGTTTAGAATCAATTGCTTTGATCATTAAATCAATATTAGCTAATGCCAATTGCGCCTTACTGGTGGTAGAACCACTGATATCACTAATTTTAGACCATTTCAGTGCACCAGTAGTTTGTACGGCCTTAAATTCACCAGTTGATGTATTCTTACTCAGTACATAAGAAACACCGGTGCTGGAACCCGCAATACCACTCACGGTAAATGAGAATTTGGTTAAGCTGAATGAAATAGTTTGACCTGCATCCGCACCGACCTGGAATGAGCCGTGATATTTACCATCCAGAATTTTTTGCCCAGCGTAAGTTGTATCAGAAGAAACACGGTTAATTTCTGTAGACAGCTGTTTGTATTCTGATTGCAGCGCAGTACGGTCATCTGAATTATTAGAACCGTTTGCTGACTGCTGTGCCAATGTACGCATACGCTGCAGCATGGTGGTCATTTCATCCATTGAACCTTCAGCGGTTTGCGCCACAGAAATGCCATCGTTGGCATTGCGGTTACCTTGGTCAAGACCATTGATCTGAGAGGTCAGACGATTTGAAATCTGCAAACCAGCGGCATCATCTTTCGCGCTGTTAATACGCAAACCAGATGCCAAACGAGTATACGAGGTGTCCAAGCTGCTGTTGGTATTTGTTAAGTTTCGTTGCGCAGTGAGCGATGAAACGTTGGTGTTGATATACATAGCCATGATAATTCTCCTGACATACACATGATTACGAGCTGATACGACAACCCGCTCATTTTAAGACACTGATTGAACGGTCAGAGTCTTAGCGCAAGACGTTCGTTTGAACTGACGAAGACCTGCAGTGTGCAAAACTTGGATTCCGAACACCCATATTTTTTGCCTCACTTCATGTAGCGGCAAACATTTATAAAACTTTAACGATATTTTTCCTAAAAACGGCAAATTTTGCCGTGGTGAGGCAACAAAATGGGAAAATCGTCTTTATGTCGGAAATTCAAGCGTGCTTTTCAGAACTGGAGAGTCATTTTCTTGACTGGCATGATATATGCTAATGAATTAGTGCGAGTGTTAGGCATAAAAAAGCCAGCACTTGGCTGGCAAATGAGCGTTAAGCTCAGGAGAATACTTAAAGTACAATATGGTGAAATATCGTACTTTAATCCACACTAATAAAACAATGAAACCTGACAGAACGAGTGATTCCGAACACCCACAATTCTGTTTTTAAAGGCGGCCTGAACAACCGCCTTTTTTATTTCATTACTGTAACAGTGACAACGCTGATTGTGGACGTTTGTTCGCCTGAGCCAGAACAGAGGATGCAGCTTGCTGCAGAATGTTCTGTTGCGTCATATTTGCAGTTTCTTTTGCGAAATCTGCATCACGAATACGTGAACGGGCGGCGCTGACGTTTTCAGAGACGTTTGACTGGTTACGGATAGTGGAATCGAAGCGGTTTTGTACCGCACCCAGCTCTGAACGTTTAGAGTCGATAGCTTTAATCATCAAATCAATATTAGCTAATGCCAATTGTGCTTTACTGGTGGTAGAACCACTGATATCACTAATTTTCGACCATTTCAGCGCGCCAGTAGTTTGTACCGCCTTAAATTCACCAGTTGATGTATTCTTACTCAGTACATAAGAAACACCAGTGCTGGAACCCGCAATACCGCTCACAGTAAATGAGAATTTGGTTAAGCTGAATGCAATGGTTTGACCTGCATCCGCACCAACCTGGAATGAACCATGATATTTACCATCCAGCACTTTCTGACCACCGAAGGTAGTATCACTGGAAACGCGATTGATTTCTGTTGATAACTGTTTGTATTCGGCCTGCAGCGCAGTACGGTCGTCAGTATTATTGGAACCGTTAGCTGATTGCTGAGCCAGTGTACGCATGCGCTGCAACATGGTGGTCATTTCATCCATGGAACCTTCAGCAGTTTGCGCCACTGAAATGCCATCGTTGGCATTGCGGTTACCCTGATCCAGACCATTGATCTGAGAAGTTAAACGGTTTGAAATCTGCAAACCGGCTGCGTCATCTTTTGCGCTATTAATACGCAGCCCTGACGCCAAACGAGTATATGACACATCTAAGCTATTATTAGCATTGGTCATATTACGCTGAGCGTTCAATGAGGAAATATTAGTATTGATATACATAGCCATGATTTATTCTCCTGAGTATCAATTAAATTACCTTCCAGGCTTTATTAATTTATTATCTCTGCCTGATTACCTAATTTATCGGCACTCATCCTGTGAACTTTAGATATTTTTTATCTTTTTTTTCACTGAACGCATACCTGAGACCTTTTTAATATCGGTTTATCACCAAAAATCTTTAATATTTTTTTCAAAAAAATAAATCAATAAAATCAATTGCATACATAAAAAACAAAAAAGGATGCCATAAGCATCCTAGTCGTCATAAATAATAATGGAATGGATTTAACAAGAGTTACTTTTACAGGAAGTGGATATCAGAATGGATTCTGCACCCATTACTTAAATTCTCATAGATAGATTGATTAATAAAAACATCAAATATAATCAAATAGCGTAGATTTATTTATTTTGGTATAAGCTTGCTGCGCGACAGTTAGTGCATTTTGCTCTTGAGCCACTTTGCTGATTGCTGCATACATATCGACTTGCGATACATTTGCTTTAGCTTCTTGAGATATTGAATTCAGCGATGTATTAGAGTTTGCAATTTGATCAGCGTTAGTCATTCTTCCGCCGATTTCTCCCAGCGTAGTATTAACTTTATCCATGGCATTAGAGAGATGAGACTGCGTATCTGCAGCCATTTTCTGAATATCGGCAGTTGTACTATTAGGATCTTTTAAAATAGCAATCGCCTGACTTAAGGTATTCAGGATGTTGTCATTTTGTGGGGTATCAAACTTAAATGACTCAACAGAACTGCCAGCCGCAATGTTCATAGTGAGTGATAAACCATGATAGTTGATTGCTGTACCTGCCTGATACGTTCCACTTTGCAGTGTGGCGCCTGAGTTATCAACGATCTGATATTGGTCTGGAACTCCGGCTGTCGTTGTTACTTTAAATGAATTATTTGCAGCAACAGAAAAATCATAATTATTTCGATAATACGTATCATATTGAGACTGATCCGAGATATCGACAGATAAGTTAGCACTGGTTGCACTGGCGGTGCGACGTGTTGGGATCGCCTGAAACAGCGATAATCCAGAATCGTTACTAGCAACCTGAACGGATGGAGCTATCTGTATTTGTCTTTGCCCCGTATCCCCCTGAAATTGATAAATACCCGCACTGTCTTTCACGAAGGGTTGTGTCTGACTTTGATTGCCACCAAAAATATATTCGCCATCAGCGTTTTTACTGTTCATCAAATCATACAGTTGCTTTTGCGTTTCCTCTAATTGAGTGGCAATCGACGCTCTATCATCTGCTGACATGGAAGTATTATTTGCGCTTTGTACGGCGGTATAAGCACTCATCATGCCTGTATTGACGGAATTTAGAACCGTCTCTTCTAAGGACAAGCTGCTGTTTAACAAGCCACCATTAGTGTTGTATTGATTATAGAGCCCTATTTGGCTACTCAAACTGAGTTTTTGAGACATGCCGATTGGATCTTCACCAGAAGAGGTAAACTTATCACCACTCGTCATTTGCTGGTTTGCTGTATCAAGACTCTGCGAAGCCGTCTGAATAGAACGAATACCTTGCTGATACATCATATTAGTAGATAAACGCATTATGCATCCCCTCTTACTTCACTGCGCTCAACAAGGTATCAAACGTGTCTTTTGCTGCGGTTATAACTTTAGCCGATGCAGCATAAGCCTGTTGATAACGAACAAGATTTGCAGCCTCTTCATCCAAATTGACACCGGATATGCTTTCGCTCAATTGTTGACTTTGTGTCAATTTCGCATCGGCTGCTGTCACACTGGTTTTCAATCCGCTTACTATTGTGCCGACATCAGTTAAGGTCGATGAAAACGCTTCATTAAAAGTCATTTTATTATCGGCAGCAGTACTATTTCCTTTACGGACAAGATCCTGAGTTTGTAATCCTGCGAGAGCAAGGCCATTTTTGTTATCAGAAAAACCATCGGTATTGAAACTGACATTGAAGCTATCACCTGGTTTGACTACACCATCAATACTTAGTTCGTAACCAGGGTATGTCTGCACGCTTGCATACAAACCTGAAGCAGCAAGTAAATTACTGCCATTACTGGATGCAGGTACTGTCGCTAATAAATTTTTCGGTGAATTACCATCATAAATCTCATAATCACCAGAGCTATTAATCAGTACTTGCTGTGGCGCAGCAGCAGACAACCCCGAACTGGTAAACGCTGACGTAGCGCTATCCGTGTTATACACACCCGTTAAGCTGATAGTTGCTGTACTGTAATTGCTTGAACTGGCATTCAATTTCAGTGGCGAAGCCAAAGCAAGATCTTCAGCCCGCGTGATATTGCTAGATACACTACCCACTGACGTACGTGCCGGTTGAATCAGGAAACTATCTCCGGCAGATGGAGAACCGGAAACATCAAACTGTAATCCATAATTTGCCAGCTGGATCGTCGTCGGTGGTGTAGTTCCACTGCTCACTAAAGTTTTGGTATTTCCATCAATCATGTAAAAATCAAAGCTATTGGCACCAGTAAACGTAACCTGAAAATCGTTTGGCGGAACATTGCTGCCTTGCCCCGGAATGACACTCGCAGTAATCGCTCCTGTGCCCGTATTGCTGCTGTTTGCCAAGCCACTGCTCGTTGGCAATGTGAACAAATTAGTGCCTATCGTATTATTCAATGTCATACCCAATTTATTTTGAGTATTCATCGCATCAGAAAAAGCTAACGACAGCTGGCCAAGATTTCTCTGCGTATCAGTAATAGTGTCACGCGCAGAATAATACCCACCTAATGTGCCACCAATCGTTTGAGTATTCACCGTGGCAGAGGCATTCCCCAACTTAATCTGGAGTTGCGTATTTTTAGGATCCGGGTTACCTGAAATGGTCGAAAGCTGAGCATATGACCCGGCGACAACTAATGATTCACCGGAACTTAAATTAACCAGTGTAGTCCCATTACTTTGACTAACGGTGCGAATATCTAATTTTTCCGATAATTGCCGGATCAATTCATCTCGCTGATCCAGCAAATTGGCTCTTGTACCATCATCATTGCTAGCAGGCTGCTTCAATATCTGGCTGTTGAGGTCATTTATAGACGAGAGCATGGTGTTAACGTTAGTGACTTCAGTATCTAACTTACTGTTGATGCCATCATATTGCTGAGTTAGCTGAGTTGATACGCTCTGAAATCGGTCGATAATGGTAGATATTTGCCCCATTATCCCCTGTCGGCTCGACGCTGTATTCGGGCTTGAGTTTGCAGACTGCAGAGATGTAAAAAAAGAATCAATACCATCAGACAAACTGGTGGCACTGTCACTCAGATATTTATCGAGTTGCGATAGTTCTGAATAATTTGTATTAACCTGATTGTAAGTCGCGGTGTCACGCCATACTTCTGACTGCGCATAAACATCGAGCATTCTGCGGGTTGTACTATTTCCAACCCCCAACGTATTCTGATTAGAAGACAAAACCGTATTCTGTCGCGAGTACCCCTGTGTACTAACATTTGAGATGTTACTACTCGTCGTTGCCAGCATTTTTTGCTGTGCCAGAAGACCAGAAGAACCAATCCCCAATAAATCAGAGGCCATTTTTTATCTCCTAAATTTCTGTCGGTGTATAGACAGATCGCATCGCATCACTGCGTAATACTTGTTTTAATTTTTGTGCATAGTTTGGATCAGTGGCGTAACCCGCAGATTGCAATGCCTCAAAATAGGCATCAGGGTCATGGGCAACAGCTCTCGCCTGCTGATAACGATCTGAACCTGTGATCAGATTGGCGTAATCTTGCATGCTTTGCACAATCGAAGTATAAGAGCGAAAACTCGAATGTTGCATCACCGGCTTGCCTTGCTGATATTCCAAACTATTTGCTGAAACCTTTTGTCCAGCCCAGCGACTACCCGCTTTTACGCCGAATAAATTGTTGCTGGAAGCATTGTTACCTGATGACATCATGTGCTTCCCCCACCCCGTTTCTAACGCAGCCTGTGCAATCAATGCAACAGGGGATAAACCCATTTTACTGGCTACCATTTTTGCAGCCGGTAACAACTGCCGGACAAACTGTTGCTGTTGGGCGGAACCGGGATCATCAGCTGATGTGATCTGGTTGTTTACAGGCAATTTATATGCCGAAATTTGCGATGCAAACCGTTCTGCGGCTAATACACCCGGTGGTACATCTGAGTTACTGGTTGTCGTAGCAGATGTTGGTGCCCGATCCAGCCGGGCAAAGCGCTGCATCACAGGCATTTTATCTGTTGGCATATTGAGAGTATGAGATAGTGTCGTCTTGCTTGCTGACGATTTTTGCGATGCCGGTGACAGTTGTTTTACGATGAGATCGGCTAACGAACTTTTTCCGCCAGAGGCAACATTTGCCGCCATCTGGTCATCCATCATTCCCTGATAAAACTGGGTATCGCGGCTGTTAAATGGGCTATTTTCATCTTGCAAGGCACTATTGGCTTCCCGCATGCTCTTCAACCACATCTGAGTAAAGATCGCCTCAAACTGTCGGGCTGCGGCAGCCAATGCTTGTTGCTGGCTATCGGAAGAAGACGCATCGCCTTCTTTTTTGATCCCCATCTGACGCAACTGATCCAGACTGCGGATATCACCAGCTAAGCCTTGATTGATTAATTTATCCATCTTTCGCCTCGACTACAGGATCTCTAACTGACCTTCAATGGCACCAGCCTGCTGTAATGCTTCCAGTATTGCCATTAAATCCCCCGGCGCGACACCCACCATATTGACGGCTTTGACTAAATCATCTAACGAGTTGCCTGTATCCAGTTTGAACATACGACTATTCTGTTGCTGTACCGTGATAGACGAATTCGGTGTGACCGCAGTTTGTCCATTCGAGAATGCATTAGGTTGAGATACCGTTGGGTTCTCTTTGATCGTGACCGTTAATCCGCCATGCGTGATCGCAGCCGGTTTCAACTTCACCTGACTGCCAATGACAATGGTACCAGTCCGTGAATTAACGACGATTTTTGCAGCTTCATCCGCAGGATCAACATTCAGATTTTCCAATGTGGATAAATAAGCCACGCGCTGACCAGGATCACGAGGGGCATACACTTGAATTGAGGTTGCATCAATGGCCTGTGCCGTATTTGGCCCAACCAAACCATTGACGACATCTGCCAATCTTTTGGCTGAGGTGAAATCAGGACGATGCAAATCAAAAGTGATGGTATCGCCCTGATCAAATGAACTAGGAACCTCACGTTCAACACTGGCGCCATTGGGTATGCGGCCTACGGTTGGTGTATTGATAACGACTTTAGATCCATCAGCCCCTTGTGCTCCCAACCCCCCAACAACCAAGCTCCCTTGTGCCAAAGCGTAAACTTGCCCATCAACACCTTTCAGGAAGGTTTGCAGTAATGTACCACCACGTAAACTCTTGGCTTCGCCAATCGCAGAGACGGTGACGTCAATTGTTTGGCCTGGTTTAGAAAAAGCAGGTAATTCAGCATGCACAGCCACCGGCGCCACATCTTTAATTTTTGGCTTCACTGTATCTGGTACCTTGATACCAAAATTATTCAGCATGGTACGAAACGTTTGCTCCGTAAATGCATTGCTCGACTCACCTGTACCAGGCAAACCAACTACCAGTCCATACCCGATCAACTGGTTGCTACGAACACCCTCAACCGTTGCGATATCTTTAATTCGGGCGGCCTGTGCAGATGCCCCCAATGTGCAGCAAAAGCCAATTATCAACACTTTCCAAATATTCATGGTGCCCTACCTCTAGAATGGACTGTATGGCCCGTTAAAGAATTTAGACAACCAACCACGCTCTTCTGAGTTGGCAAAATCGCCAGTGCCGCCATATTGAATTCGGGCATTCGCAATACGCTGGGAAGAAACTGTATTGTCTGCGTTCACGTCTTCTGAACGAACGACACCGGTCATACGGATATACTCATTACCTTCCGTCAACATCAGCCATTTCTCGCCGCGTACCGCTAAATTCCCATTCGGTAACACCCGGATCACACTGACTGAGATATTTCCTGTCAGGCTATTACTCTGTCCGGCTTTGGCCTGACCTTTGAAGCTATTATTTCCGCCCATGCTGGCCGTGGTGTTATAACCGTTTAAAGTCACCGAGTGACCACCCAAACTCAATGCATTCAGACCCAAACTTGAATCTTTCGATTGCTGATTGGACGCGTTTTTACTTGAAGAGGTAGATTCCTGTAGTTCTACCGTGATGATGTCACCAATGCGATGTGCTTTGATATCGGAATAAATGCTGTTTACGGCACCCTGATTAAAAATAGAGCCATTAGGCTTCATATTTGCCTGATAGTCCTCCGGCTCCGTTGGCGCATAATTTGGATCATCCGGTTTTGGACTATTCGGCAACGAAGTGCATGCCGTCAAAGAACAGATACATGCGATTATCAATGCACAGTTACGCATAACCACCTCTTACAACTGTTGGGTTACGTTTTGCAACATCTGATCCACACTGGAAATCACTTTAGAGTTCATTTCATAAACCCGTTGTGCCTGGATCAGATTAACCAATTCTTCAGTCGCGTTGACATTCGACGCTTCTAGCATCCCTTGCTTGATGGTACCCATACCATCCGTGCCGGCAATCCCTTGTATTGGATCACCGCTGCCCTGAGTAGCGAGATAGAGATTTTCGCCCATGGGTTGCAAACCAACCGGGTTAGCAAAGTCAGTAACAGTTAGCTGGCCGACAGTTTGAGATGCAGTTTGCCCGGCGACCTGGACGGACACCTGGCCGTCAGAACCGATGGTGATACTTTGTGTACCTGTAGGCACCTGAATTTGTGGCTGTACGGTATAGCCCTCGCCCGTAGTCACCAGCGTGCCATCAGAGTTCAAGGTGAACTGACCATTGCGGGTATAAGCTGTAGTACCATCAGGTAATTGGACTTCAAAAAAACCACGTCCATTGATCATGACATCCAATGAATTGTCTGTAGTTTGCACACTGCCCTGAGTAAACGTCTTTTGTGTCGCAACCACTTTGGCCCCGGCACCGATCATTAATCCAGAAGGTAACGTGGAATTAGCTGAGGATTGCCCCCCTGGCTGATTCACATTTTGATAAAGTAAATCCTCAAATATTGCACGTCCCTTCTTATAACCCACGGTAGACGCGTTCGCTAAGTTATTCGATATTTGCGATATGTTGGTTTGCTGAGCATCAAGCCCGGTTTTACTTATCCAAAGTGCAGGGATCATGTTTTACTCCTCAATCGTTATCCAAGCTTCAATAATTGCGTCTGACTTTCGTCATCCTTTTCGGCTGTGGACATCATCTTGATCTGGGTATCAAACTGACGCTGCAGCTTGATCAAATTCGTTAATTCTTCAACCGCATTCACGTTGCTATTTTCAAGTGCGCCACTGGCTAAATGCACATTCGCTGAGACAGGTTCTGTGTTCCCATCTGTGCGGCGAAATAGACCGTCATCGCCTTTGGTTAAATCTTTATTTATAGGGTTAACCAGCTTGATTTGCTGCAACGTATCAATAGCGGCAGGATTGGCACCTTGTAACCTCGCATTGATCGTGCCGTCTTCTGCGATCTGAATTTTTTCCACCGGCATAGGCAAAGTAATAGGCTGTCCTGACGTATCCAGCACATTTAAACCGGTTGAAGTCTGCAATATCCCCAACGGCGACACCTGCAAACTGCCATTTCGGGTATACGCTTCTTTGCCATTGGCATCCTGCACCGTCAACCAGCCGTCACCCTTGACGGCGACGTCAAGATCCCGACCCGTTGTCTGCAAACTGCCTTGCTGAAAATTCTGGCCCGGTCTTTCCGTCATGGCGAAAACCCGGCTTGGCAAGCCATCACCATAAGCCTGCATCGCACGGGCTTCTTCAAAGTCAGCTTTAAACCCCAGCGTATTGGCATTCGCCAAGTTATTACTGCGAATAGCAAGGCTGTTCAGGTTTTCTTTCGCGCCAGACATGGCGATATAAAGGAACTTGTCCATGATGTCTCCGTCAAATCGATGACTTATACATCACAAAGCAATTTAGATACCAGAATGTAAAAAATAGAAAATTTTTTGAGCAAGCAGGAAGGAACATACAAAAACAGCCAGATATTTCTGGCTGTTTTCAGTATTGAACTCATTAGCGGATCTGCAATATGTTGTCTTGCAGCGTACTATTCACCTCTAGTGCGCGAGAGTTAGCCTGGTAGTTTCGCTGCGCCGCAATAAGATTGACCAACTCAGCGGAAAGATCCGTATTAGACGACTCAAGTGCAGATGAATTAATGCTGCCATACGTCCCCGTATTCGGAATCCCTGGTGTTGCTGAACCGGAATCCTGAGACTCCTTCCAGGAGGTATCGCCAATCTGAGTCAAACCCTGAGGATTTGAAAATTTAGCCAAAGCCACCATGCCTAACTTGGTCGTAGTACCATTACTGTAAGTTGCCGCAACAACACCATCACTACCAATAGATACGTTGGTCAACTGCCCAACGGTAGCCCCATCCTGGGACATACTAGTTACCTGAAAAGAAGAGGCATATTGTGTGACCGGATTAAATTTCAACGTGACGGTTTGGGTTTGATCCGCACCATTGGTTAACATCGTCAAAGGAACCGTTGTGATTGTAGCCGGATTAGGGCTGGTCAACGTACCTGTTGTATCAAACTTCAACGTTGTTCCTGCTGCACCAGCAGTATCTGCAACCGTACCATCGACATACACATGGGCTACCCAAGTACTATCCGTTGCTGAGGTTGCAGTCTTCACATAATACTGGGTCATCGTATGGGATTGGCCCAATGAATCATACAGTACGGCCGATGTTGATGATGTATATGTCGAGGAATCTGCAGGATTAAACACTGACGCATTTACACTTGCGCCAGCTGGTAAATTCAACCCTGCAGTCACAGTCGTTGTTGGTTTGGGTTGCCCTGCAACCGTCGGGATCTGTAGTGCAGTAGTTGAGTCTAAACTCACTGCTTTAGGCGTGCCGTCACTATTGACTTGATAGACCTGAAGATAATCACCATTTGCATTTGTCACATAGCCGGCATCATTAACCTGCATTGCGCCAGCTCGTGTGTAAGTGCGTTCCAAACTGGTAGAGGTTGGTGACAACACAAAAAAACCATCGCCTTTAATAGCTAAATCTAAAGAATTGCTGGTTGACTGCAATGCCCCCTGCGCAAATTGTTGAGACACCGCTGCAGTATTTACACCACTACCCACTTGGGTTTTTGTATTAGCAAATACGGAATTTGAAAACACGTCTTCAAATTCGGCCCGAGATTTTTTAAAGCCAATGCTACTCGCGTTGGCAATGTTATTCCCGGTAACATCTAAATCTTTTTGTGCCGCATTCAGGCCACTCAGGGAGATATTGAAAGACATGGTCAGCTCCTGCTAAATTCAAATTTTAAACTACTTTGATATCTCAAGAAGCTGACCCAACTGGTATGAGCCTAGCCCTTGCAATGCAACTGTTGTAGGTGTTGTGGTATTACCCAATGTGACACTCGACACTTGACCGTACAATTGTGCGGTCAGATCCTGACTGACACCATTCACGATACCATTTGCTTTAATCGTATAATTACCAGAAGCAACCTCGTTGCCACTGCTATCTTTACCATCCCAAGTAAACGGTATATTCCCCGATACGGAACCGGTGCTGTTATATTGACGAACCACGGCACCTGAAGCATCAACGACAGACAAACTCAAATCCGTAGCACCATCTGTTCCTGTAGGAATAACACCGCTCAATGTGTTTCCTTGCGTCAGATAACTACTGCTTGAGTTCACCAGTGCTTTCTGCCCCACTAAACTGGAGGCCATCAAAGCTTGGCTTGATGTCATCGAACTGCTCATAGTGTTAAGCGTATTATTCAACGATGTAATACCCGACAATGAAGATATCTGCGCCATCTGAGACACCATCTCAACATTATCTACTGGCTTAGTCGGGTCCTGATATGACAACTGAGTTGTAAGCAACTTCATAAAATCAGCTTGGGATAAAGAATCTGAGCCAGTTTTGTTTGTACTAGAAGTTGAACTACTTGAGCTTGTACTGCTACCACTCGTTGTTAAGCCTATATCACTGTAGATCGACATGGCGCCCTCTCTTAACCTTTACCCAGATTTAATGTCTGAGAAAGCATATTCTTTGCCGTATCTGCGACTTGCACATTAGTTTGATAAGAACGTGAGGCGCTTATCATATCTGCCATTTCTTCAATGGGGTTTACATTAGGCTTATAAATAAAGCCATCCTTATCTGCCATAGGGTGCGCAGGGTTATACTCTTTCACCAAAGGTGCCTTGCTTTCTACAATGCCTTTGACTTCAACCCCCTGCGGAGCAGTGCCATCACCTAGCGCATCCTGCAATTGAGCGGCAAAAACTGGCCGTCTTGCCCGGTAAGTCTGTTCCGCACTAGAACTCACACTTTCCGCATTCGCCAGATTACTTGCAGTGGTATTTAAACGAACCGACTGAGCACTCATAGCAGATGCAGAGACATCAAAAATTTGAAATAAACTCATGCAGAATCTCCTTTGATTGCCCTCATCAAAACACTGATCTTGCTATTCAGAAATGATAATGATGTCTGAAATTCAAGACTGTTTTCCATGAACGCAGTCCGTTCCTGATTGATATCAACGGTATTACCATCACCCGTATCCGCTTCTAACGGAGTCCGATACATCACACTAGAATCCAGCGAGCTGCCGCCTGCAATATGCTGCTCATTGGTTCTGGTTAAAGCGACGGCTGTACTTTGCCCCCCCTGGGCCTGCTCCAATAATGCTGAAAAATCAACATCACGAGCCTTATAACCGGGGGTATCCGCATTTGCGATATTGGCAGCAAGTACCTCAGCACGCTGAGATCTGGCACCTATCGTGTATTGATGAATACCAAATGCTTTATCGAATGATATGGCCATGGCACACCTCCTTGCAGAATAAAAGCAAGAGGTGTGCCAAGAGAAGGTGGGTTATTTCAGTTTGTAGATAATGCCAGGATTACAACGCACCATATCGAACCGTTCAGTTAATCCACTCAGCGATTCCGAGGCACCAAGCAATAAATAACCGCCAGGATTCAATGACATAGCAAATTGATTGAGTATTTTCGATTTGATTTCCGGAGAAAAATAAATAAGCACATTTCTGCAAAAAATAAGATCAAACTTGCCTAATGGCGCATAGCTATCCAGCAAATTGAAATGACGAAAAGTGACCAGTTTTTTGACACGGTCACTGATTTTCATTTTGGAACCGTCTGCACAAGGCTCAAAAAATTGACGCTTTCGTTCAGTAGATAAACCTCGAGCTAACGCCAAGTTATCATAAATACCTTCTTTGCATTGGTTCAGCATAGAAAGTGAAATGTCCGTGGCAACGATCTGCACACCACCAGATAACGTACCCGGCTTCTTATATTGATGCTCCAAAGCCATCATAGCAATAGAGTACGGTTCTTGCCCCGAAGAGCTGGCTGCCGACCAAACTTTAATGGTTTTCCCATTTTTACCTAATTCAGGGAAAAGCTTATCGGTTAATAACTGAAATGGGTAAATATCCCTAAACCATAAAGTTTCATTAGTTGTCATTGCATCAATAACAACCATCCGAAGTTCCCTTTCCCTTATGTTCATCGCCTTATTAATCAGCTCTTCCAGTGAAGAAAAACCATAAGTGCTCATTAATGGCGATAAACGACTCTTTACCAGATACTGCTTATTGGGGCCCAGCACAATACCGACCTGGGCCTCTAAAAAAGCACTGAACTGTTTGTAAAGATCCTCAGACAATGTCTTCATGCAAACTCTTTAATTTATAATCCACTACTACATTGCATCCTGAACTGCTTTTGCCAGCTCATCGGGGTGGAATTTAGCAATAAAATTATCAGCCCCAACCTTCTGAACCATAGCATGATTGAATACACCGCTCAGAGAAGTATGCAGTATAACATAGAGACCTTTTAATTCGGGATTCGCTCTTATTTCCGCCGTTAAGGTATAACCATCCATCTCTGGCATCTCGATGTCAGAAATAAGAACTCTGATCTGATCGGTAATTGGGCCTTTTTTTGCCATCTCCTTCAGCATATTCAAGGCATCTTTGCCATCTTTCGCCATGATGCATTCAACACCAATGGCATTGAGTGCTTTCTGTACTTGTTTACGGGCAACAGATGAATCATCAGCCACCATGACTAAAGAACCACGGGTATGATGCTCTTCACTGGATGCCACGACGTCAGCACTCACATCAGTATTAACCGGCGAGATTTCGTCCAGAATTTTTTCAACGTCCAGAATTTCGATTAACTCACCATCAATTTCCGTCACAGCTGTCATGTAATTGTAACGACCCGCCCCTTTAGGCGGAGGCAGGATGGATTCCCAATTCATATTGATAATGCGTTCTACATTACCAACCAGAAACCCCTGAACTGAACGGTTATATTCCGCAATGATAATAAAGGCCTGGCTCAAATCCTGAACAGGACGACCGCCCGTCGCCATACTCAAATCAATGACTGATATTGTTTGTCCACGAATATGAGCAACACCCCGGACAAAAGGATGTAATTTAGGCATGGCGGTTAATTTCGGGCACTGTAGCACTTCGCGTACTTTGAATACGTTAATACCAAAACGCTGCCGGCCATTCAATCTGAACAGCAGCAACTCTAACCGATTCTGACCCACCAACTGGGTGAGTTGGTTAACTGAATCCAAAATACTTGCCATATTTTTCTCCACTCACCATATCTGGCATCATGCATGCATTAATAACTATACTGTCTACTTTCTGACTACGCATCTAAACTATAGCAATTCAGTGTGAAACTAACTGAATGTATTGCTTAATATCTTTATGATGCCATTTTGGTCTATCGGCAAGAATATAGAAATGCTTAAACTCATTAAATTGATATGTCTCGCAATCCTTATGCCATCAATGGCTGTGGCAAATGATATGCAGGCGGATATTCAGCAACAAGTCAGCGATTATGTGCTCTCTCAAATTCAATCTGAACCATCAGATAAAGTAGAAGCTATCGCCAATCCAATTGACCCCCGTCTAAACCTGACTCCCTGCCAACAACCACTAGCGTTATCAATCACGGGAAATGGTGATGTGCGCCGCAGTACCACCGTTTCGGTAGTGTGCCCAGATCAACCCGGGTGGCGATTATTTGTCCCCGTGAAAGTGCGAATTCAGAAACCAGTGGTCGCCGCAGCCACCCCAATATCTAAAGGAACGTTACTGTCAGCCGAAAATATGACTATCGCCTACATTGACAGTTTTATGCTGAATGGTGATATGACCACAGACATGTCTTTGCTGATCGGAGCTCGCAGTAAACGGGATATAAGAACAAATCAGCCAATACGTCAGAATCAAATCTGCATTGTCTGCCGCGATGATACGGTTGAGATTATTGCAGCAAAAGGCGGCATGGTGATTAAAACATCGGGACGAGCTTTGCAAGATGGCGCATTGAACGATACGATCCGGGTGCAAAACATCCGTTCACAGCGTATTATTTCAGCAGTGATCAGTGGCGTTGGTAAAGTTAAGGTGGAAATGTAATTTTTTCACTTTAATCGCTAAAGTTCCTGACTTTGTTGCCGATGAAGAGATACACGGATTCAATTACGGGTATGAAAAATGGCTATCAATAACATAAACAGTTCGTTGAGTGGTTTGACCAGCAAAACCACCAGCGCAAAAACCAGTAAACAGGATGCCAGCAGTGAATCCAGCAGCTCTTCTGTCAGCAAAAACACCGTTGCTCAAGATACAGTAAAACTGACAGAACAGGCTCAGTCCCTCACTCGTTTGCAACAAAAAATTACTGATGCCCCGGATACCAACAGCAGTAAAGTTGCATCGATTAAAGCTGCCATTGACCGCGGTGATTATAAAATCAACAGCAAAAGTATTGCGAACAAACTGTTGGCTCAGGAAAAGTCATTATTTGGTGATAATAAATGATTGAAAATGGCTTGTTGCAGCAACAGCAAGAATTACTGACAGCATTAAAACATGTGCTGGAGCAGGAGTTTGCTGCGCTGAAACAACGACAGGTCATGGATTTAACTGACTTAGCCAACCATAAAATGTCTCTCTTGGCACAACTAACAGAACTGGATAGTCAGGTTCAGCAGACTACAACTACTGATGAATATAAAATTTGGCGGAACAACTTTCACGATGTGCTTCGCTCATGTCGTGAGAAAAACGAAGTTAATGGTAAGCTGATTGAAATGAATCTGGTTGCCAGTCGTAAACTCGGCAGTATCCTTGCGAAAGCCAGAGATAATGATGCTATGACCTACAATGATCACGGTCTCACACAACCTCGCTCCTCTCTGCCTCTGGGCATTAAAGCCTAATAGCCCTGAATCCTGTATTTAACTCGTCAAATCATATTCTTTGTTGTTTCACTGCATGCTTTATATCTGTTTGCATTTTTCATCTTCATTCACTGAAATAAAAACGCACTACTAAAGTAGTGCGTTTTTATCAGTAACATCATCAACTATTAAGCAATGATGATTAAGCTTTTGCCAACAGAATATTCAGCATACGGCGCAGAGGCTCTGCAGCCCCCCACAACAACTGATCACCGACAGAGAATGCAGACAAGAAATCTGGCCCCATGTTCATCTTACGCAAACGACCAACAGGCACATTCAGTGTACCGGTCACAGCAGCAGGAGTCAGTTCTTTAACGGTGATAGCACGATCATTTTCGATCACACGAACCCAATCGTTATGTGCCGCCAGCATCTGGTGAATATCAGTCAACGGCACATCTTTTTTCAGTTTGATGGTGAATGATTGGCTATGGCAACGCAACGCACCAATTCGCACGCAGTTACCATCAACAGGAATACCGGCCGTAGGCAGACCTAAAATCTTGTTGGTTTCTGCCATACCCTTCCACTCTTCTTTGCTCTGACCGTTTGGCAACGCAACATCGATCCATGGGATCAAGCTACCAGCAAGAGGAGCACCAAATTGACTGGTTGGGAACGCTTCATCACGCATTGCGGATGTTACTTTACGTTCGATATCCAGAATAGCAGAGGCAGGATCGGCCAATTCAGTAGCCACCACATCACGCAACGCGCCCATTTGTTGCAATAATTCGCGCATATGACGGGCACCGGCGCCAGAGGCCGCCTGATAAGTGGAAGAAGAAACCCACTCGACCAGACCATTCGCGAACAGACCACCCAAGCCCATCAACATCAGGCTGACAGTACAATTTCCGCCAACGTACGTCTTAATGCCGTTATTTAGTGCATTATCAATAACATGACCGTTCACCGGATCAAGAATGATAACGGCATTATCTTCCATTCGTAATGTGGAAGCCGCATCAATCCAGTATCCCGTCCAGCCAGAAGCCATCAGTTTGGGGTAAACTTCTTTCGTGTAATCACCACCTTGACAGGTAATGATAATATCCATCGCCTTTAGGGCATCCAGATTGAAGGCATTTTCCAACACACCAGCAGGCTTACCTGTAAATTTCGGTGCTTCCTGACCAGCCTGAGAGGTAGTAAAAAATACGGGATCGATTTTACTGAAGTCGTTTTCTTCAATCATCCGGCTCATCAGAACCGAGCCCACCATACCACGCCAACCAATTAGTCCTACTTTTTTCATTTCCATTCCTGCTTGGATTACTTATCAAAAACACATCGCTTCACAATACGGATGCCGAGCGTTGCTGCAAGCATTTTTATCAAATATTTTGCATGAAATGGTCAAAGAGCATCGAACACGCAGGAAGAGTGACATAACCATGATTGCAGCTTATGATCGCAACCTGAGTTTTAACAATTTATCAACACGTGGAACCCATCAATGCAAACCTTCATCCCAGGTAAAGACGCCGCTCTGGAAGACTCCATCGCCAGCTTTCAGAATAAATTACAAGCCTTGGGCTTTAATATTGAAGAAGCCTCATGGCTGAATCCAGTACCAAACGTCTGGTCTGTACATATCAGGGATAAGGATTGCCCACTCTGTTTTACTAATGGAAAAGGCGCAACGCAAAAAGCGGCTCTCGCTTCAGCATTGGGCGAATATTTTGAACGTCTTTCCACCAACTATTTTTTTGCCGACTTTTATTTGGGCGATAAAATTGCTAACGGCCCGTTTGTGCATTATCCCAATGAAAAGTGGTTTGCGGTACCTGATGATGGTCAACTTCCTTCTGGCTTACTGGATTCTTTCACTCGTGCTTTTTATGACCCGGAAAATGAATTGACAGCGGATATGCTGATTGACCTGCAATCCGGCAATGAAAAGCGTGGCATTTGCGCATTACCCTTTGTCCGTCAAGACAATCAGCAGACCGTTTACATCCCCATGAACATTGTTGCCAATTTATATGTCTCAAACGGCATGAGTGCAGGCAATACAATGACCGAAGCCAGAACTCAGGGTTTATCAGAGGTGTTTGAGCGGTATGTCAAAAACAAAATTATTCGCGAAGCAATCAGTCTTCCTGCAATACCAGAAACAGTGATTGCCCGTTTTCCAAAAATTCAGGAAGCAATCGCTACGCTGGAAAATGAAGGATTCCCCATTCTGTGTTATGACGCATCTCTGGGCGGACAATTTCCAGTTATCTGTGTCGTTTTATTTAATCCACAAAACAGCACTTGCTTTGCCTCTTTTGGCGCTCATCCACAATTTGAAGTTGCCTTTGAGCGCACAGTCACCGAATTACTTCAGGGCCGAGGGCTGAAAGATCTGGACGTCTTTGCCCCACCGTCATTTAACAATGACGATGTAGCCGATCAACATAACCTGGAAACGCATTTTATCGACTCTTCGGGTTTGATCAGCTGGGATCTATTTAAAGATGACGCTGATTATGAATTTGTTGACTGGGATTTTTCCGGCTCAACAGAAGCAGAATTTCACGGTTTATTGGCCATTTTCGATAAACTGGAACAACCCGTTTATATTGCCGATTATGAACATCTTGGTGTCTATGCATGCCGTATCTTAGTGCCAGGCATGTCTGATATTTATCCTGTTGAAGATTTGCTCTACGCAAACAACAACATGGGTAGCCATTTGCGTAATACCATTCTGAGCTTACCTGACAGCAAATGGGAGGCCGAAGAATATCTGGCACTTTTTGATCAATTAGATGAAGAGGGTTTTGATGATCAAACCCGTGTCCGCGAACTGTTAGGTATCGCTGCCGATAAAGGAACAGGCTGGCATACACTACGCCTTGGTGAGCTGAAGTGCTTCTTGGCACTGGCGGCAGGTGAACTGGAATTAGCCCAAGAATGGGCGGGATGGACCCAAGACTTCAACAGCTCCGTTTTATCTGAAGAACGCGCATTATTTTTCCGCTGTCTAAATGCAAGCCTGGAATTATTCCTTGATGAAGAGCGAGATCCTAAGTCCTACTACAATTCTTTCATCCGAATGTTCGGAGAAGAAACCGTCTCTCAGGCGTGGGGACATATTGAAGGCTCTCATCGTTTCTTTGGTTTGCAAGCTGCTGATTCCACGTTGCAAACTTTCAAAAATCATCAAAAACTCCTAGGCGCTTATGAAAAGCTCCAAAGAGCGAAAGATGCATATGCATTACAGCAATAAATGGTTAATAATTAACAATTAATTGATTTTATTAATTTAATTAATCAACCAGAGTCGAATATTACTGCCTCTGGTTGATTTTTAATGTCATCTCACCTGTTTTTATCCTTACAGCAACCACCCGCTCAACCAACCATGCCGAACGAATTAAATGTAATAAAATTACATGATGACCGGAGAGATTTGATCTGGAGCAATTTTGCAGGAAATCATTATTGCTATCATTACACCAGTAATTTGACATATAGGTGTAAATTCCGTGAAAGCTGAATCTCCTTTTGATTGTCTGAAACCAGAGGCTATTGCCGCGGTTGCTGAAGACATTGTCCATGGTAAAGCCACTAAACCCGCCGCAAAAGCATTTATGCTTGCAATTACTGCAGGTGCATTTATTGCGATTGCCTTTGTTTTTTACATCACAGCCGTATCCACTGGTAACAATAAACTGGTTGGCGGTATCTGCTTTTCCCTAGGGTTGATTTTGTGTGTGTTGCTTGGTGGCGAATTATTCACATCAACGACACTGACAATTGTAGCCCGTGCAGCAAAACGCATTACCTGGGGTCAAATGTTTAAGAACTGGGGTATCGTTTACTTCGGTAACCTGATTGGTGGTTTAATCATTGTTGCCCTGATCATGTTGAGCAGTCAGTATTCCGCCGGTGATGCTTCATGGGGTAAGGTCGCCCTGGGTGTTGCACAGCATAAAATTCACCATACATTCGTCGAAGCTGTGGCGCTGGGTATCATGTGTAATTTGATGGTTTGTCTGGCAACCTGGATGGCTTTCGGTGGCCGTACTATGCTTGATAAAGCGCTGATTATGGTCTTGCCCGTCGCAATGTTTGTAGCTTCTGGTTTTGAGCACAGTATCGCCAATATGTTCATGATCCCAGTGGGGATTGCAATTGAGAATTTTGCATCGCCAGCATTCTGGCAGGCAATTGGCGCGCAGCAATCTGCTTTCGCAGATCTGACTATTCACAATTTTATTATTAACAACCTGATCCCAGTCACCATTGGTAATATCATAGGCGGTGGTGTTATGGTTGGTCTGACAAACTGGTTCATTTTCCGCCGTCATCATTAATCTGTAATCCAGATATATTGATACCCCGGATCTTTTTCTCATCAATACCGAAGAGGTAATGAAAAAATGGCAGAGTTAAGTGAAAAATGTCTGAAAGCGTGGGAAGGTTTTGCTCCTGGTGCATGGCAATCAGAAGTAAACACCCGTGATTTCATCCAGAAAAACTACACCCCTTATGAGGGTGATGAATCCTTCCTGGCAGGCGAATCGGAAGCCACTGCCAAACTGTGGGAACAGGTCATGGAAGGCATCAAGGAAGAAAACCGCACTCACGCTCCTGTAGACTTTGATACTGATCTGCCGTCAACCATCACTTCTCATGATGCAGGCTACATCAATAAAGATCTGGAAAAGATCGTTGGTCTGCAAACTGAAAAACCATTGAAACGCGCTATCGTCGCTTTCGGTGGTATTAAAATGGTTGAAGGCTCTTGTGAAGTTTACGGCCGTAAACTGGATCCACAAGTTAAAAAAATCTTCACCGACTACCGTAAAACTCACAACCAGGGCGTCTTTGATGTTTACACCAAAGACATCCTGAACTGCCGTAAATCAGGTGTTATCACCGGTTTGCCTGATGCGTATGGCCGTGGCCGTATCATCGGTGACTACCGTCGTGTAGCACTGTACGGTATCGATTTCCTGATGGCTGACAAACTGGCTCAGTTCAAATCTCTGCAAGCTAAACTGGAAGCTGGTGAAGATCTGGAAGCGACCATCCGTCTGCGCGAAGAAATCTCTGAACAACACCGTGCTCTGAACCAACTGAAAATTATGGCGGCTAAATATGGCTGTGATATTTCTGGTCCAGCAACAACTGCTCAGGAAGCTGTTCAGTGGACTTACTTCGGCTACTTGGGCGCAGTGAAGAGCCAGAACGGTGCAGCGATGTCTTTCGGTCGTACCGCTACCTTCTTAGACGTGTACTTCGAACGTGACCTGAAAAAAGGTCTGATCACTGAAGCTGAAGCTCAGGAGATCGTCGATCATCTGATCATGAAACTGCGTATGGTGCGCTTCCTGCGTACTCCTGAATACGACACACTGTTCTCTGGCGACCCAATTTGGGCAACCGAATCTCTGGGTGGTATGGGTGTTGACGGTCGTACTCTGGTAACTAAATCTTCTTTCCGTTACCTGAATACACTGTACACCATGGGCCCTTCACCAGAGCCTAACATGACCATTCTGTGGTCAGAACAGTTGCCAATGGGCTTCAAAAAATACTGCGCTAAAGTATCTATCGATACCTCTTCAGTTCAGTACGAAAACGATGACCTGATGCGTAACGATTTCAACAACGATGACTATGCTATCGCTTGTTGCGTATCACCAATGGTGATCGGTAAACAAATGCAGTTCTTCGGCGCCCGTGCAAACCTGGCGAAAACCATGCTGTACGCAATCAATGGCGGCGTGGATGAAAAACTGAAAATTCAGGTTGGTCCTAAAACTGAACCAGTTAAATCTGAATATCTGGATTACAACGATGTTATGGACCGTCTGGACCATTTCATGGACTGGCTGGCAACTCAGTACGTCACCGCACTGAACATCATCCACTACATGCACGATAAATACAGCTACGAAGCAATTCAGCTGGCCCTGCATGACCGTGATGTAATTCGTACTATGGCTTGTGGTATCGCGGGTCTGTCTGTTGCAGCAGACTCTCTGTCTGCAATCAAATACGCGAAAGTTAAACCAATCCGTGATGAAGACGGCATTGCTGTTGATTTTGAAATTGAAGGTGAATACCCACAATTCGGTAACAACGATGAACGCGTAGACAGTATCGCTTGTGATCTGGTTGAACGTTTCATGAAGAAAGTTCAGCATCGCAAAACTTACCGTAATGCGATCCCGACTCAGTCTGTTCTGACCATCACTTCTAACGTGGTATATGGTAAGAAAACTGGTAACACCCCTGACGGTCGTCGCGCTGGTGCACCATTCGGACCAGGCGCTAACCCAATGCACGGTCGTGACCAGAAAGGTGCGGTAGCATCTCTGACTTCTGTTGCTAAACTGCCATTCGCTTACGCTAAAGACGGTATCTCTTACACCTTCTCTATCGTACCGAATGCGCTGGGTAAAGAAGCTGATGCGCAGAAAGCCAACCTGGTTGGTCTGATGGACGGTTACTTCCACCATGAATCCAACATTGAAGGTGGCCAACACCTGAACGTCAACGTAATGAATCGTGAAATGCTGCTGGACGCAATGGAAAATCCTGAGAAATATCCTCAGCTGACTATCCGTGTTTCTGGTTACGCAGTGCGTTTCAACTCACTGACTAAAGAACAACAGCAAGACGTTATTACTCGTACTTTCACACAGTCCATGTAATAAGCTTTGTTCAGTAAAAACCCCGGCTGGCAACAGTCGGGGTTTTTTTATGGATAAATGTCCAGCTTTGAACTATGTCTCCGTGCTCAGCGTATTAATCTGTAATAAAATGAGTATCAATAAAGAAGTATTCTGGAGTTAACTATGACAATTAAAGGCCGTATTCATTCTATTGAAACTTGCGGAACGGTAGATGGCCCGGGGATCCGTTTCATCGCCTTTATGCAAGGCTGTCTGATGCGCTGCAAATATTGTCATAACCGTGATACCTGGGATACTGAAGGTGGCCGAGAAGTCACGGTTGATGACCTGATGAAAGACCTGCTGTCATATCGTCATTTCATGAAATCTTCAGGTGGCGGTGTCACGGCATCGGGTGGCGAAGCAACACTCCAGAAAGAGTTTGTCACCGAGTGGTTCAAGGCCTGTAAAGCACAAGGTATTCATACCTGTCTGGATACAAACGGTTTTGTCCGTCATTATGATGAAGCGCTGGATGCCCTGCTGGAACAAACCGATCTCGTCATGCTGGATATCAAACACATGAATGACGACGTACATATTCCCCTCACTCATGTCAGCAATAAATACTGTCTCGATTTTGCTCGCTATCTGGCAAAAAAAGGGAAAACCATGTGGATCCGGTACGTGGTGGTACCTGGCTGGACAGACGATGATGCAGGCGCTCATGCCCTAGGAGCTTTCATCCGTGATGAGCTGGGCGGCAAAGTAGAAAAGCTGGAGATGCTGCCCTATCATGAGCTGGGCAAACACAAATGGACAGCCATGGGCGAAAAATACGAGCTGGAAGGCGTCCATCCTCCTAAGAAAGAAGTCATGGAACACCTCAAGGAGATCCTGGTTTCTTACGGTATCAAAACCAGTTATTAATCACTGAAATAAAAATACCCGATCCAGTTGTTCAAACGCTTTACGTAAAGTGGTAGCAAGATCAAAATAACTGGGTCGGTTTACTGACGGTGCGTAATTCATTTTCTGGTTGATATCGAAATACCAGCGCGTTAATGACGGAGGCAGCAATGTCTCCGCTCGTTTACCCAGCCAATAATACCCCTGCACCGGCAAACTTAACGCAAATAAGCAGCTCGCAATAAACGTCGGCCAATTCACCGGATTTCCCCACTGCATTTGTAAACAGCCACTGAGGATCACCACGGCAGGAATAAGCCGTTTGCCCCAGTTCAGCAGGTAGATGATTGTTTGCTCAGGGAAAAAAGCAGCCAACTCTGGATGCGACGGCCAAATAGAAGAGTAATCAGCGCCATACGACAATGTTTTGCTGAAGGAATTCATACTACACCTCCTCTCTCCGCCAATTTAGTACTTTAACTCAGAGTTAAGTAAATAAGAACTCTTTGTGGTTTGGCGGCATCCACTGTATTCTCCCCGCCTTAAAACATGAAGTTTTAACAGGAAATATACACCATTTAGTCTAGGCCTATTGATTGCCTGCATGAATGGTAAACAGTGGGCTCCTGACATAATCATATGCTATATTTGCTGCCCGTGTTTAACATTTTTTAAACACTTCTGTAACGACATTGTTAGAAACCCATGATTAGGATTAATGAATGAGTAGCAAGTTGGTTCTTGTACTTAACTGCGGCAGTTCTTCACTGAAATTCGCCGTGATTGACGCCACCTCTGGTGATGAAAAACTCTCAGGCCTTGCCGAATGTTTACACCTCGATGACGCCAAAATCAAGTGGAAGCTAGATGGAGCAAAAGGCAGCGCCGATTTAGGTGCTGGAGCTGCCCATCAGGAAGCGCTTGATTTTATCGTACAAACCATACTGCCAAACAAGCCGGAGTTAGTCGCCGATCTGATTGCCATTGGTCATCGTGTAGTTCATGGCGGCGAGAAATTTACTCAGTCAGTGTTGATTGATGACAGCGTCATCAAAGGTATTGAAGAGTGCAGTACTTTAGCGCCACTGCATAACCCAGCCCATCTGGTTGGAATCAGTGCAGCCAAGCATGCATTCCCATCTCTGCCAAACGTGGCTGTCTTCGACACGGCATATCATCAGACTATGCCAGAACAAGCATATCTGTATGCCCTGCCTTATAAGCTGTATAAGGAAAATGGCATTCGTCGCTACGGTATGCATGGTACCAGCCACTATTACATCAGCCTTCAGGCTGCAGAGGTTCTGAATAAACCAGTGGAAGAACTGAATATCATCAACTGCCATCTGGGCAATGGTGGTTCAGTATGCGCCATCAAAGGTGGTCATTCCGTAGATACCTCAATGGGGATGACGCCATTAGAAGGTCTGGTTATGGGAACCCGTTGCGGTGATATCGATCCTGCCATTATTTTCCATTTGCATGATGCACTGGGAATGAGTCTGGACGATATCCACAAGACTCTGACCAAAGAATCCGGCCTGTTGGGCCTGACTGAAGTCACCAGCGACTGCCGTTACGTAGAAGATAACTACGAAACTAAAGAAGAAGCGAAACGAGCGATGGATATTTACTGCTATCGTCTGGCAAAATACATAGCTAGTTACACCGCCGCGCTGGATGGTCGTTTGGATGCAGTGGTATTCACTGGTGGTATCGGTGAAAACTCAGCACCTATTCGCGAACTAACGCTGAATCGCCTGGGTCTGTTAGGCTTTAAAGTGAACGCCGAAGCAAACCTGAAAGCTCGTTTTGGTAAACAAGGTATCATCACTGAAGAAGGCAGTACCATTGCCATGGTGATCCCGACCAATGAAGAGTGGGTAATTGCGAGAGATGCGGCGAATTTGGTCGCCTGATAAGATAGAATACTCAAGGCTGCCTCAGGGCAGCCTTTTCATTAGTAAGTAAACGTCGAAACAAGGGGATATTAAGTGGCTCGTACAATCATGCTTATCCCGATTGGCACCGGCGTTGGCGTTACCTCTGTAAGTCTGGGCATGGTCCGGGCAATGGAGCGTCATGGCGTCAACGTAAGCTTTTTTAAACCGGTAGCTCAACCGAGACCTGGTCAATCTGGCCCTGAAACATCAACAGCCGTCATTCGTGCCGGTTCAAACATCACACCTCCTGAACCACTCTCCCTGCAATATGCAGAGAACATGATCACCTCTAACAACAGTGCAATTCTGTTAGAAGAGATTGTCGCTCTCTATGAGAGACATGTCCTTGAGAGTGGTGCCGAAGTCGTGGTGATTGAAGGCTTGGTACCAGTTGATAAGCAACCTTTTGCTAATAAACTGAACCAAGAAATCGCAACCGCACTGGATGCCGATATTGTACTGGTAACTCATCCAGGCAATTATTCCAGCCAGAAACTGAAAGAGAGCATCGAACTGGCTTGTGCCAATTTTGGTGGTACTCACAGCAAACGTATCGTGGGCTGCATTATCAACAAAGTGGGTGCTCCCGTTGATGAACATGGCATTACCCGCCCTGATCTGACTGAAATGTTTGAAGCTCACCATACTGGTGAAAATGGCAGCAACCATCTTGAAATTCTGCAATTCTTCGGTAAGTCACCGCTGAAGATTCTGGGTTGCATCCCGTGGAATTCTCAACTGATTTCACCACGTGCTATTGATCTCGCTCGCCATCTGAATGCAAAAATCATCAATGAAGGTGAAATTTATACTCGCCGCCTGAACATTGTGACTTTCTGTGCGCGTTCCATTCACAACATGGTTCAGCATTTCAAACCAGGCAGCTTGCTGGTTACCTCTGGCGATCGTTCTGATGTCATCGTTTCAGCCTGTCTCTCTGCGATGAACGGTGTGAAGCTGGGCGCATTGTTATTAACAGGTGGGTATCACCCTGAACCTCAGGTGATGGCTCTGTGTCAGCAGGCAATGCAGACTGGTCTGCCAATCCTGATGATCAACACCAACACCTGGCAAACTGCGGTCAGTCTGCAGAATTTCAATGTGGAAATTCCAATTGACGATAACGCACGCATTGAACTGGTTCAAGATTATGTCGCGGGTCATATCGATAAACATTGGTTGGAAACTCTGACCTCTGAATCCAGCCATCCTCGTCGTCTGAGCCCGCCAGCATTCCGTTATCAATTGACAGAACTGGCTCGCAAAGCGAATAAACGTATCGTTCTGCCAGAAGGTGATGAGCCTCGTACCATCAAAGCGGCTGCTATCTGTGCTGATCGCGGTATTGCCCGCCCTGTGCTGTTGGGTAATCCGGATGAAATCCGTCGTGTTGCGGAACAGCAAGGTGTAGTGCTGAGTGATCGTGTAGAGATCATCGATCCGGCTGAAGCGCGTGAACGCTATGTGCCTCGTCTGGTCGAATTGCGTAAGAGCAAAGGTATCACTGAAGTTGTTGCACGCGAACAACTGGAAGACAACGTGGTGCTGGGCACCATGATGCTGGAGCGGGGCGAAGTGGACGGTCTGGTGTCTGGTGCAGTTCACACCACAGCGAACACCATTCGTCCACCATTGCAGATCATCAAAACCGCGCCTGGCAGCTCACTGGTTTCATCGATCTTCTTCATGCTGTTACCTGATCAGGTTCTGGTTTACGGTGACTGCGCGATCAATCCTGATCCAAATGCAGAACAACTGGCTGAAATTGCTATTCAGTCTGCTGATTCTGCCGCAGCATTTGGTATTGAACCACGTGTGGCCATGATCTCTTACTCGACAGGCACTTCAGGTTCTGGCGCGGATGTTGATAAAGTTCGCGAAGCAACCCGTATTGCCAAAGAGAAACGTCCAGATCTGATCATCGATGGTCCGCTGCAATACGATGCGGCCGTGATGGCTGACGTGGCGCTGTCTAAAGCACCGAACTCACCTGTTGCAGGTCAAGCTACTGTGTTCGTCTTCCCAGATCTGAACACCGGCAACACGACCTATAAAGCGGTTCAACGTTCTGCGGATCTGGTTTCTATCGGCCCAATGCTGCAAGGCATGCGTAAACCGGTTAACGATCTGTCTCGTGGCGCTCTGGTTGACGATATCGTCTACACCATCGCACTGACAGGTATTCAGTCTACTCAATCTCAAGACTGAACACTTCGTTAGTCATTTTTAAAGCCCTGGTTTCAGGGCTTTTTTATACCTGCTTCTCGTATCTGACAATTTTTCAGTATTCATCTACAGCCTTACCCACAGGAAATGTGGATAAGATCAAAAATGCTCATTGGTTCATTGCAGAAAAAAAGTTCTTTTTCTGGATATCTTGCATACTTATCACTAGCTTAGACACCCATATCCGTCTATTTTTCCATCGCAGGTGCCCGCATGAAGATTCTTATTACAGGCGCAACGGGTTTTATTGGTCAATATTTAGTCAATTCATTGAAAATGAAACATGAGCTTTTATTGATTAGCCGCTCTCCAAAGTTAGCAGCAAAACAATTATCTGTGGATAACTGTAAAGTTATTCAAATAGAACAACTCAAAACTCTCGATGATGTGGATGTAATTATTAATTTGGCGGGCGAATCGCTGGCAGCAAAGCGCTGGAATGATGCTCAGAAACAGCTAATTTGCGAAAGTCGCTGGTCAATAACAGCCAAGTTACTGGAAACATTAAAAAAATCCAACGCACAAAAACCAAGAATTTGGATCAATGCTTCAGCCATTGGATTCTATGGCACTCAGAATGCCGATCCCATAGACGAAAACTTCATACCAGCACGTCAGGATTTTCCTTCTCGTGTCTGTGCACATTGGGAAAAATTGGCTATGGAGGCGACTGAATTTAATTGTCGGGTCTGTATCACCCGGTTTGGGCTGGTCTTGGGTTCGCAAGGCGGTGCACTGGCAAAGATGTTACCTGCCTATTGGTGCGGATTGGGTGGGTCTATGGGCTCTGGATTGCAGATGATGTCATGGATAACCCGTACAGATTTAGCTGCCATCATCCTATTTTTGATTGAACACCCAGAATGCAATGGAATTTATAATGCAACCACACCGAATACTGTCACGAATAAACAATTTAGTGCTGCGCTTGCTGCCACCCTCCATCGTCCCCATTTTATGCGTGTTCCAGCATGGGCTTTAACATTATTGCTTGGAGAAATGGCAGAGCTGCTGCTCAGTGGTCAAAATGTTCAACCAAGACGATTATTAGAGGCCGGTTTTAAATTTCGTTATCCCGAGCTAAAAGAAGCACTCCGACATCTATTTGAAGATGAATAAATCAAGATTTATAGCGCCCTTAATCGCTCAGCCAAAGTTCGCCGCAATAATGGTTGCAAGGTAAACTGAGAAACCAACAAAACGGTCACCGCACCACTGAGTGGTAACAACCACCATAACATGGGCAGCCATTGCCAGGGCTGTTCGCTCCATTCAGCATGAAGCCACCAGCGAAACAATTCACAACTGAATGCCGCAGTTATTCCTGCAAAACCACCGAGCAAAATGGCTTGCCAGTGCAACATATTACGTAATTGTTGGCGCCTGGCTCCCAGCGTTCGCATCAATAACAGGCTGATCTGACGTTGCTGCAATCCAGCCTGCCATTGCACCAGCAGCACCTGAATAGCCGCAGCCGACACCAACAACATCAATAACGTCATCGCTTTTGCCAGCTTATCGAGTACGCCCTGCAATTTATTGAGTAAGTCATCGATATTCAGAGACGTAATCGTAGGAAATGTACGCGCGAGTTCCAATTCGGCTGGCAGTTTATCCGGTGGCACCCGTAAGCTTGTCATCCAATTCACGACAAAGGGTTGTAATACATCCGGTGAGAAAATCATAAAGAAATTGGGGCGCATACTCTGCCAATCGACCTGACGGATATTGCGTACTGTCACCGTGAAGGATTGATCATCGACCGTAAATTGTAATTGGTCGCCCAGTTTGATATTTAATTCTGCGGCAACGCCTTGTTCGATAGACACTTGTTTGCGCATGCCTTCCGACCATCCTTTCCCACTGACTATGATGCTGTCTGTCGGCAATTGCGCCTGTGCAGTCATCGTCAGTTCACGGTGAATGCCGGGACGACCGGGTTGCCCCTCCTGCTGGGTAACCGGTTCACCGTTGATATGAGTCAGCCGCCCTCTGACGATGGGGTATAAGGGAGCATGAGTCAGTTGATGTTGCTGCAGGAAATGCTCTAATTCCACTTTGTCGCTATCTGGAATGTTAATTAAAAACCGATTCGGGGCATCCGCAGGTAAGAACGTCTGAAAACCGGAAACAATCTCACTGCGCACACTCATGATCACACCGAGCAATAATAAGGATAAGGCGATGCCGCTCAGCTGATGCAAGATTTCCAGTGGTTGGCGCTGCCAGTGCTGAACCGCCAAATAAAAACTACTGCCTGTTTCACCTTTCGGTAACAGGCGTAACAGCAGATAGCCGATGCAACCTAAGATCAGGATCAAGATGATCACGCCACCCAGCAGCCCCAATACCAACTTGGTGTCTTGTAATAAGATGAGATTGATAGCCAACAACCCGACAACGAGTAGCGGTAAGGTTAACCAGGACGGGATCCGGCTCTCTTGTTCCTGACGCAAAACCCGTAATGCCGGAACATCCAACAGCCGCCAGAGCGGAATGCAAACCAGCAAGGCGACCAGAATACTGCCCAGCACAAATGCCAGAATAAACGGTCGTATTGTTGGGGCGGCCAGTTCGGGAGGTAATGCATTTCCCAATTGCCAGACCATCCAGCTATGAACCAGCCAGCCTAACAAACAGCCGATCACTATTCCGCTCAGTGTGAGCAGACACAATAATCCCCCCAGTAAAAGCATGATCCGCCAGCGAGATGCACCAAAGGTTTTTAGTAACGCCAGCATGGTTTGGGTTTGACGGGCATATTGCTGAATAGCAATACTCATGGCGATAGCCCCCAGCAATAGCCCTAACAAAGAGGCCACCCGGAAGAAACGTTCACTGCGTTCTAACTGACGAGATAAATTTCGATTGGCTTGTTCCGGTTTCAGTAATTTTTGTCCCACCTGCAGTCGCGGTGTCAGCCATTGCTCCCAGGCCGTCAATGCAGCAGCATCACCGTGAAACAAATAACGATGCGTAACCCGACTGCCCGGCAGTAAAATCTGGGCAGCGCCCACATCATGCTGATGCATAATGGCGCGGGGTGCCAATGCTAACGGATTAAAACTCTGATCCGGTTCTTGCAGGAGTTCGCCAGCCACTTTTAATGACGTGGAACCGAGTTGAACCCTCTCACCGGGCTTTACCTGCAGCAGTAACATTAATGGTTTAGAAAGCCAAAGTTCCCCGGCACGTATCGTTTGCTGAGGAGATAACTGCAAACGGCCATAAAAAGGATAGCCCGACTCTACCGCCTTAACGGAAGCCAGTTGCATTTGTTCGCCAGCCAACAGCATGGTCGAAAATTCGGTTGTATGCGTGAGTTGTAACCGAAAGGTTCTGGCCTGTTTTAACCATTCATCCGGTAAGGGTCTCGCCGAATCAATGACCAGATCGGCGGCCAGAAAATCGCGGCCGGACACCTTCAGGCTTTGCGTCAATCGATCCGACACCAGAGAAACACTCAGCACTGACGCAATACAAATCGCCAATGCAATCACAAACCATTGCAAACCACCCTGCCAGCCCATCCGCAAAAACAGGCGCCACAATAATTTAATCATGTGACTCCTCCAGCCTTCCGGCGGTCATGCGTAACTGCCGCTGACAACGACTCGCCAATGCCACATCGTGCGTCACAATAACCAGACTGGAACCCGATTCCTGATTCATTCGGAATAACAAATCAGCGATTTTCTCGCCGGTATGCTGATCTAAATTCCCCGTGGGCTCATCGGCCAATAACAGAGCAGGCTGACAAATAAAAGCACGGGCAAGTGCAACACGTTGTTGTTCGCCACCAGAAAGTCGAGCCGGTTTATGGTGCAGGCGCTCTCCCAAACCGACTTCATTTAATAAGGTAGTCGCCAGCTGTTTTGCCTGACTGATCCCCCGCAATTCCGCTGGTAACATGACATTTTCAAGTGCTGTCAGTTCGGGGATCAGCAGGAAAGACTGAAAAACAAAACCAATCCGCTCCGAACGTAACTGGGCTCGCTGTTCTTCGTCCATCTGAAGCAATGATTGTCCGGCAATAAAAATTTCACCCTCCGTGGGTAAGTCCAGCCCGGCCAGCATCCCTAGCAAGGTTGACTTCCCTGATCCAGACGCCCCAACGATGGCAACACTCTCTCCTGGCTTGACTTGCAACTGGATACCATCAAGGATGGTAAGCTGTTCTTTACCCACCGGCACTCTGTGCGACAATTTATTGACTTGAATCATAAGAGGCTGAGTCATGAGAGGTATCCTGTTGATGTTACTATCTGTTTTTTCTCTGTCCGGACACGCCGGTACACTATTAATTCTCGGTGACAGTTTAAGCGCCGGTTACATGATGGCTGCAGAACAAAGCTGGCCGGTTTTGTTAGACCAACAATGGCAGAAAGCGCATTTTCCGGTCTCTATCATTAACAGTAGCATCAGCGGCAGCACATCTCAGGATGGTTTAGCCAGATTGCCTGCTTTATTGTCCAATCACAAACCCAATTGGGTCTTAATTGAATTGGGTGCAAACGACGGAATTCGCGGCTTTCCGCCTCAAGTGCCTTATCAAACCCTGAAAAAAATTATTCAGCTCATTCAAAAAAGTGGCGCGAAACCACTATTGATGCAGATCCGTATTCCGCGGAATTATGGCGCAGCCTATATTGCTAAACTTGAATCGATATACCCGCAGTTAGCCCAGGAAATGCACACACCCTTGCTGCCGTTTTTTCTTGAACCCATTGTGATACATCCGGAACTGATGCTGAATGATGGCATTCATCCTAAAGCGGAAGCACAACCCCTGATCCGGGACATGATGGAACCGCTATTGCGCCAGTACATTAAACCATCAGCCACGACACCGTAATCCGCCATTTCTCATATAAAATGTAATTATAGGTAAATATAGGTATATCTATGCTGTGTCTATTGTCCGGCTCAGTTTGCACCGTATCATGGCGCTGTATGTCTTATTAGGAAGGTTTACATGATCCGCGTATTGTTGGTTGATGATGATCTGGAACTGTGCAGCATGCAGGGGGAATACCTCAGTAATGAAGGTTTTGCCGTTCAGATGTGTCACGATGGTGAAAGTGGTTTAGAAGAAGCATTGAGTGGTGATTACGACCTGATTTTGCTCGATGTGATGATGCCAAAACTGAATGGTATTGATGTTCTCCGTCGCCTGCGGATCCACAGTAATATTCCCGTCCTCATGCTGACTGCAAAAGGGGATGACATTGATCGTATCATCGGGCTGGAGCTCGGTGCGGATGATTATGTCTCAAAACCATGCACCCCAAGAGAATTAGTCGCGCGTGTTCGTGCCATTTTGCGAAGAGCTGATCCGGAAAAACAAGATCCGGGGCAGCTACAACCCTTGCGTGTCGGGGCACTGGCTATTTCCGCCGCCAGCCGGAGTGCTACCTGGCGTGATGAATTACTCGATCTCACCAGTACCGAATTTAACCTTCTGGAAATGCTCTGCCGTCGCGCAGGACGAACCATCAGTAAAGAAGATCTTTCTTTACATACCCTGGGCCGACCGCTTGCCCGCTATGATCGCAGTATCGATGTGCATGTCAGTAATCTTCGTCAGAAACTGGGCACCTTAAAAGATGGGCGCTCACCCATTCAGACTATCAGGGGAATCGGTTATCAGTTGGTAGTTGAATAATCCATGCACCGCATCTTCTGGAAAATATTACTCAGCTTCTGGTTGGCAATTTTGCTAACCGGTGTATGCACCGGCGTTCTGGTTACGCTCTATCAAGATGCCAAACTGACGATCAACAAGGTGGAAACCGGTGAGCGGCCCAACGGTATTACCGATTCAGTCGCTCGAACCTTAACGAGTGGTGGCAAGCAATTACTGGAAGAAATTTTAGGGCCGCAGTTAGCTCAAAAGCATGATCCGAAAGCACCGCGGATGCCGGTTCCTTATGTTGTAGATCAAGATGGAAAAGATCTCTTTAACCGTGCAGTCAATGAGAAAGCCTGGCAGGAAGCGCAGCACCTGACGGAACAAGAGCCAAACACACCCGGTGTAGAAAAAGTGACACTGCCGGATGGTGAGATATTCTGGATATTCCTCATTCGGCGGCCGCCCCCCTTCCCCTATAACATCGCCTTTGAATTGTTTGATGCCCCGGTGTTTTTGTTATTCATGGCCATAGTGACCAGCTTGTTATTCAGTAACTGGCTCGCACGTTCAATTTCACGCCCCATCGAAACATTACGCGATGGACTGAAAGCCGTTTCAGGGGGGGATTTCGATATCAACGTCAGCCAGAAACTGGGAAAACGCTACGATGAATTTGCGGATCTCGGGCAAGATGCTGATTCGATGGCAGACAAGCTCAAGCAACTGATTCAGGCACAACGCCGTTTGTTGCACGATGTCTCCCACGACTTACGCTCACCACTGGCTCGTTTGCAGCTGGCAATCGGTTTAATGCGACAAAAACCCGAAAACACCGAGCAAATGCTGCAACGCATTGAACAGGAATGTCACCGCCTCGACAGTCTGGTGGGGGAAGTGCTGATGCTCGCTCGAATGGAATCTGGCGTGCCGCAACCCAAGGAAGATTATCTGGATTTGATAGAGCTGTTAAAATCGCTGGTCGACGATGCTCAGTTTGAAGCCAGAGACAGCGGAAGCATGATTGAACTGCAACTGGATAACGCGCTCAATGAAGGCATTATTATCCAGAGTCGTGGCGAGTTGTTATTGCGGGCATTTGATAATCTGATCCGTAATGCCCTGCAGCATGCTGGACGCGGCTGTCATATTGAAATCAGTGTCTATCAGGAATCCCCTGAACTCTTAGATATTGAAATTGCCGATGATGGCCCCGGCATTGCCGAGAATGATCTGGAATCCATCTTTGAACCCTTCTTCCGCAGCAATAATAACCCGGGAGAAGGTTTAGGGTTGGCCATCACCAAGCGAGCCATTGAAGCACATGGGGGTTCGATTAGGGCGCATAATCGACCATCCGGTGGTTTGTGTATGCAGGTCAAATTGCCTTGTACCGTGCAACTTTCGTGATTAGATCAGAATAACCGGCACATGCCGGTTTATTCTTTTTGCGGCGCACTTTTTTGCGGATCGCCCGGTACTTTGCTTGTAAAGAATTGACTGACGGTTGAACTCAGCCGTTTTAATAGCGCTCTTCGGATTTGCGAGAGTTTAGGTTTTTCACCCGGCAACAACTGTATTGGCCGACATAACTGAATAGCGTTGATCCCTAACCGGGCAGACATCAACCCACTTCCCAACCCCTGAGCCAGTTTCGCTGATAATTTTGACGTCAGTTCACTGCTGAACCAATCAGTACCTAATTCCGTGACCAGTTCCGTCGCACCGGCAAACACCATATTTTGTACAATTTGGCGGATCAGGCGCAGCCGTCCCCAATACCCTAACCGGATCTGATAGATGTCAGCGATGTCCTGCAGCATTTTCAGGTTCCGCCATAACACCAGCAACATATCCGCCAATGCCAAAGGGCTCGCTGCGACTAACAATGCGGTCTGACTACTGGATTTCAGAACTAATTGCAGCGCTTTTTCATCTAACGGATGCAACACAAATTGACTGAATAATGTCAAAACCTCACTATCATCATGATGCGGTTCAATGTGCTCCAACCAGGTCTGATATCCCGGCAAGTTCTGCAATTTATTCTCACTCGCCAAATGGCGGCAAAACGCGAGTGCATTGCCATGCTGGTTAACACTGCGCAGGCACTCCGCTTCGTCACGAAGCCGGGTATTCCGCCGCAAATGCCGTAGCGCCCGCAACTGGCGTACCCCCATCCCCAGCACACCGATCAATAACGAACCGCAAGCAACTGACCAGGCACCGCCCAGCCAGGGGCTGACTAAATATTGATGGTATAAAAAATTACCGGCTTCAAGAAAAGATAATGCCAATACCGTCAGCCCGCCCCAACGAAACCAGCCAGAAAAAGCCAGTTCATCACGAAGTGGCGCGACATCAACATCATCACTTATCTCAAGATCAGGCAGGCTTGTTGCGTCATGCAATTGAAGTGGGGATATTTCGATCGGCTCATGTTCTTGGGTGACGGTATTTCGATTGAGTAACTCCAATGGGATCTCAATGGCATTTAAATGCGGCGGGGCTGTTTCTGATGAGGGCTTTTTCATTGCATTTTATCTCCCAGCAAATACTCCAATACTTGATCTAATCGAATATGCGGTCTTGGCTGAGTCAGAGTCCAAGATGGTGGCCGTAAGTCGGTTAATCGCAATGCTGGGTTTTGCCAAAAATCGGCGGCAGGGATCTGTGGCGGGATCGTACCGGGAAATAGCGCCAATTCATGCCCCTGTAAATCCACCCCATGTAATATCGTCAACGGCTGCCCCTGATAATCAACACGATGATATTCACTCGCTCGGATAGCCGCCATCGCCATACATTCCAGCGAGATACCCTCAAAGCGGGCACGAGCCAACCCGGAATGCACTAACTCACGCAGCAAACTCAGCAAAGCCGGGTGTTGTTCTGGCGTCACATGATCTGCCTTACTGGCGACAAACAAGAGTTTGTCGATTCTTGGAGAAAACAGCCGTTGCCACCAATGGCTATTCCCATATTGAAAACTTTTTAATATCTGACCAAGCGTATTTTGCAGATCCGCTAACGACTCATGGCTCGTTTTTAACGGTTGCAGACAATCCACCAGCACGATCTGCCGATCAAAACCGGAAAAATGCTGCTGATAAAATCGTTTAATCACATGTTCCTTATACGCCTCGTAACGGGCCTGCATTAAGCCGTAAATCGAATCCTTGGTCGCGGGCTCTTCAGGTAATGCCCACACCCAAGGCACAAACTGCAATAAGGGAGCACCGGCATATTCACCGGGCAGAACAAAACGGCCAGGTTGAATGCTTTGCAATCCAAGCTGAGAGCGACAGTCATGTAGGTAGTTGGTATAGAGTGCGGCGACATGGCTTATTTCATCAACCATGTTAGAAAAAGGCTGCGCAGCAGACCAATGACTTCCCGCTTGCAACCAGGGTTCCGCCAGATGGCGTCGGGACGGTGACTGTAATTGCCCCCGAATTTGCGCACTCCATTGTGCGTAACTCAGCTCAAGTAACGGCAGATCCAGCAACCATTCCCCCGGATAATCCACTATATCCAGATAGAGTTTGCAAATGTCCTGCCCTATTTTCTGACGTAAAAGATGCTGGCTACGAAAACGTAATTCCAGCCTGATTTCACTCAATGTCTGCGTAGGCTCCGGCCATTGCGGCGGATCAGCAGCCAGCGCTGACAAAGCATGGGTATAACCAAATGTAGGTATGTGCTGATGCAGTTGTACGACTTGCTGAACACCCAGCAACCGTCCTTGTTGCAACACCTGCCAATGCGGTAACTTGGCATTGAATCCGGCTTGTTCCAACTGTTGGATCAATGCGGTAACGAATGCTGTTTTGCCACTTCGAGCCAATCCGGTAACGGCTAAACGCATGTGACGATCCCATGTACGTTGCCATAACGTATCGGCTTTGCGTTGTAAATTCCGCCATCGTTCCTGCTGTAACACGGTCACCTCCACCTGCCAGAAAAATCCGAGCGTCAAATCAAGTATGAGAATACACCGCATCTCAGACAAGCGATCAGAGATAACTCGCGTTATAATCAGCACTTAGATGTGGTCAACGCCAATAGTGGTGATGTCCCAGCCTATCAGTCACGGATATCGTATGAAACCTTTTTCATTATTGCACTGTTTGGGAGCCGTAGTATTACTACTACTCGCAGGCTGTAAACCAGTCGAATCAACCAAAACCAGCGGTGCAGTTTACTGTGTTGACAGTTTCAGTCAGCACTTGAATCCTCAAGTACAGGGTTCGACCCCTTTTGTGGCGTCACTCTCTCAACAGGTTTATAACCGTCTGATTGAGGTCAACCCTGACACGCAACGTCTGGATGGGGCACTGGCTGAAAATTGGAGCATTAGCCGTAATGGTCTGGTTTATACCTTTAATTTGCGCCGGAATGTTCATTTCCACCACACACCCTGGTTTACGCCACATCGTACCTTTAATGCTGACGACGTCATTTTCAGCTTTCAGCGGATCATAGACCCGGCTCATCCATTCCATGCCGTATCTGGAACGCACTATCCCTTCTTTGATAACCGGCAATTTGCTGATGTGCTGCAGGATGTAAAAAAAGTCACGGATTATCAGGTGCAATTTATCTTGCGCCACCCTGATGCCTCATTCATGGCGACGCTGGCCAGTGATTATTCCGTCATTTTATCAGCCGAATACGGTGACTATCTGCAACGCCAGCATGGCAATCTGCAGGATATGGATGATCTGCCTGTCGGCACCGGCCCCTATCAAATGTTGGAATTGCGCCCCAATCAGTATTTGCGGCTGACACGCAACCCGACCTATTGGGATAAAACACCGATCTTGGAGCAATTGGTCTTTGACTACACACCTCGGGCATCAAAGCGGCTCGCCAAGTTATTCACGGGGGAATGTCAGGTGATAGCCACCCCCGCCGCCAGTCAGTTACCGTTTATTCGCAATAATCCGCGCACTGCGCTAGATATTCAGAGCAACATGAACACCACCTATCTGGCGTTGAATACCCAGAAAAAACCGCTTACCGATGTGCGCGTCCGTCGTGCAATTGCCATGGCGGTAAATAGGGATAACCTGCAACAGGCCGTGTTCTATGACACAGGCGAAACCGCATCAAGCCTATTGCCGCCTGCGTCTTGGGCGCATGACCCCAATCTTGACGAATACTATTTTGATCCGGAACAGGCAAAACAATTACTCAAAGAAGCAGGTTATCCAGACGGCTTTGATCTCACCTTGTGGGTTCAGCCCATTGCGCGAACATACAATCCGGATGCCTCCAAAACAGCGCAATTAATTCAAGGAGACTTGGCACGTATTGGTATTAATGTCGAGATCCTCGAAACTCGCTGGTCACTGATGCGCACCCGGTTACAAGAGGGAAAACATGATCTGGCATTGCTTGCCTGGGCAGCCGATAACACCGACCCTGACAATTTCCTGAGACCACTCTTAAGCTGTGAGTCGTTGAAAAATGGGGGCAATAACTATTCGAACTGGTGCAATGACACTTTTGATGCACATTTGAATCAGGCACTCGCCACACAACGCCTGTCACAGCGTATTTATGAATATCAACAGAACCAAGAGATGATCTACCAAAACGTTCCTGTCATTCCCCTTGCTCATGCCCTGATGGTGACGGCCTACTGGCGTAATATGCAAGATATAATTATTCCATCAACAGGTGGTGTTTCCTTTAAGAAGGCTTATCGGGAGTAAATCATGCTTATTTACACATTGCGCCGTTTAAGCTTGTTATTTTTCACGTTATTAATTTTGAGCTTGTTGGCCTACGGCATCGATCGCAACATTAACAGTGTTCAGAGCAGTGGTTATTTTGAATATGTACATCACTTTCTGACTGGCCAGTGGGGATTCTCCAACGTCACGGGCGAACCTGTGTTAAATAGTGTGCTGTCTTATTTACCAGCAACACTGGGCCTTGCACTTGCGGGGATCATTCTGGCAACGATTGTCGGGGTCACGCTGGGGGCGGTTTCAGCTATTTATCGTGACCGCATCCCTGATATTCTGATTTCAAACCTGAGCCTGCTGGGTTTTTCCATCCCCATTTATTGGTTAGCAACCCTGCTCACCATGACACTGGCCATGCAATTAGGGTGGTTCCCGTCATCCGGGCAATTAAGCCTGCTCTATCAAATCAAACCGATCACAGGCTTTAGCTTGCTGGACTGCTGGCTATCCGATAATCCGGATCATATGGATGCATTTTTCAATGCGTTACAACATTTGATCTTACCTGCCAGTGTACTGGCGTTAGCCACTACCACTGAAGTGATCCGATTAGTGCGTAAATCTCTCAGTGAAGTCATTGGACAAGGTTATATCAAAGCCGCTCTCAGTCGCGGACATTCCACCTGGAGTGTGATTCTGACGCACGGTCTGCGCAATGCCCTTCCCCCCATTCTCCCGATGCTAAGCATGCAATTTGGCACCATTGTGACGTCCGCCATTATTACAGAGCAAATGTTTGAATGGCCCGGCTTGGGCCGCTGGTTAATCAGCAGTATTTTAGCGCGCGATTTCGCGGCCGTTCAGGCTTGTATGTTGGTAATTGCGATCACGCTGATCATCATCAACATTTGTTCAGAACTGCTGACAGTTTTGTTTTACCCTGCCAAGAGGAAAGCTCTGTATGCCCAGCAAGGTTAGAATTTATCCCGAGATCCGCATACCCTCTCCACTAGCGCAGACATGGCAGACATTCCGCAATGACCCGCGCGCAATGACGGGGTTGTGGTTGTTTGCATTTTTTATCGGAATGGCTCTGCTCGGCCCGTCACTGGCCAGTTATGATCCCTTTAATCAAAATGCAAACGCCCTGCTCTTACCACCCTCATGGGAAACTAACGGGTCGCTGCACTATTTCCTCGGTACCGACGACTTAGGGCGTGATACCCTTTCTCGTCTGCTTTATGGCGCACAACTCACGTTCGGCAGTGCTTTAACCGCATGTTTACTGGCCATGGTCTTCGGCTCTTGTATCGGCATCGTTGCCGCCATGCAGCACGGTCTCAGTTCCAGCATTTTATATCATATGCTGGATATTCTGCTGTCCATCCCTTCGCTGTTACTGGCCATCGTTCTCGTTTCAATCATGGGTGCCAGTCTGGATAACGCGTTACTCGCCATTAGTCTTGCGCAGATCCCCCAATTTATCCGGGCCTCCTTTAACGCGGTGCGAGAAGAATACAACAAAGAATATATTATTGCCGTACGTCTCGACGGTTCGACCCCGTTTCGAATTTTACGCCTCGCCATTTTGCCAAACATTCTGGATGTCTTGGTGACACAGACCACTCGCGGTCTTTCAGCCGCCATTCTGGATATCAGCGCAGTTTGTTTTCTTGGCCTCGGTGCGCAATCGCCTTTATCCGAATGGGGTACCATGATCGCCGACAGTCTGGATCTGGCCTATATTTCCCCCTGGAATGTGGCATTACCTGGGCTCGCCATCATGTTGAGTGTAGTCGCCACCAATCTAATGGGTGAAGGCCTGCGCAAAGCATTGCAACAAGGACAAGAATAATGCCATTACTGGATATCCGAAATCTGACCATTGAAATTGATACCTCGCAAGGGCGCGTCAAAGTGGTCGACAAAATCAGCCTGACCATGAACGAAGGTGAAGTTCGTGGTTTAGTGGGCGAATCAGGTTCAGGTAAAAGTCTGGTTGCCAAGGCACTGGTTGGTATCACGAAAGATAATTGGCATGTCACCGCTGACCGACTGCGCATTTGCGATGTTAATTTACTGGAAATGAGCGCATTTCAACGACGTAAGTTCTTGTCGCAAAATATTGCCATGATTTTTCAAGAGCCGGTTTCTTGTCTTGACCCGTCAATTCCTGTCGGTGAACAGTTGATGGAAGTGATCCCCAACCGGGTTTTTGAGGGAAAATGGTGGCAACGCCCTTTCTGGCGGAAAAAATATGCCAAGGCATTGCTGCATCGTGTCGGTGTTAAAGATCATGACCGGGTTATGCACGCCTACCCACTCGAACTTTCAGATGGTATTTGTCAGAAAGTCATGATTGCCATGGCCATAGCAGTAAAACCACGGCTCTTGATTGCAGATGAACCAATCAGTGCCATGGAGGCAACCACCCAGGCGCAGATCCTGCGGTTGCTCGATAAGATGAACGTGGTTAACAACACCACGATTCTGTTGATCAGTAATGACCTTACCGCCATCGCAAACTTAGCCGACACCGTGAGTGTGATGTATTGCGGACAAATGGTAGAGACAGGAACACGGGAATCCATTCTGAAAAATCCGCATCACCCTTATACCGATGCACTCTTGAATGCGTTGCCCGATTTTTCGCAAGACCTGCCCCATAAATCCTTGCTCACGACATTGCCCGGTTCCATACCACCGTTACAACATCTGCCTATAGGTTGTCGTCTTGGCCCTCGTTGCCCGTATGCGCAAAAAATGTGTGTGCGTATGCCTGATGTTACCCAGTTGAAAGGGCATCAATTTTACTGTCATTTTCCACTGAATATGGAGGAATCCAGCCGATGAACTCCGTTCCATTATTAAAAGTCAGTGGCATTAACAAAACCTTTTTCAACCGTGTCGGTCTGTTTCGTAGAAAACAGGTTCAGGTGCTGAAAGACATCTCGTTTACACTCGAACCGGGCCAAACACTGGCACTCGTTGGTGAGACTGGATCAGGGAAAAGTACATTAGCTAAAATACTGGCTGGCGTAGTTCCCCCGACGTCCGGTGAAATAGAAGTCAATGGTGAAGTGATTGCTTTTGGCGATACCCAAAAACGCTGCAAGCTGATCCGCATGATTTTTCAAGATCCAAACTCATCCCTGAACCCGCAACTGCGTGTAGGACGAATTCTGGAAGCACCTTTGCGTTTGAATACCGAGTTAAGTGAAGAAGAACGCGCCAACACCGTCATTGAAACACTACGCATGGTGGGGTTGTTACCTGAACATGCCCTGTTCTATCCACAAATGATTTCACTGGGGCAGAAACAACGCGTCGCCTTTGCCCGAGCGTTGATCCTGGATCCCAAAATCATCGTCGCGGATGAAGCCTTCTCCATGCTGGATGTATCGATGCGTTCGCAAGTCGTCAACCTCATGCTGAACCTGCAGGAACGTCTTGGTTTGTCTTATGTTGTCGTGGCAAATGATTTAGGGCTCGTCCGCCATATCAGCGACAAAGTGCTGATCATGCATCAAGGCGAAGTGGTAGAAAGTGGCACGACCCATGACGTGTTTTCAAACCCGCAGCATGAGGTGACCAAACGCTTGATTCAAAATCATGGCCATGAATATCGACGCTAAATTTGGCAACGAGCAGAAAGTAAAAAGCCCTGAAAATTCAGGGCTTTTCTTTATCCACAATAATGGCAATCTAACGTAATTACACGCCAGCTTTAGCCAATGCAGCGGATACGATCTGCTGCGCTTCCTTCTGGATCGCATCCAGATGGGCTTCGCCTTTGAAGCTTTCCATGTAAATTTTGTAGATAGACTCGGTACCACTCGGACGTGCCGCGAACCAGCCATTTTCAGTCACCACTTTCAGGCCACCGATGGCTGCATTGTTGCCCGGCGCTTTGGTCAGTTTAGCCAGAATTGGCTCACCTGCCAGCATGGTTGCTTCTACAAGGTCAGGGCTCAGTTTGGACAGCACTGATTTTTGCGCAGTATTTGCCGGAGCATCAATACGACGATAAACCGGTGCACCAAACTCTTCTGTCAATGCGTTATACAGCTGTTGAGGATCTTTGCCGGTGACTGCAATGATTTCTGCCGCCAACAGCGCCAGAATGAAACCATCTTTATCGGTTGTCCAGACTGAACCGTCTTTACGTAGGAAGGAAGCACCCGCACTCTCTTCGCCACCAAAACCGAAACTGCCGTCAAACAGACCATCCACAAACCATTTGAAACCAACAGGCACTTCTTTCAGGTCACGACCAATCTTGCCCGCAACACGATCAATGATCGAAGAAGACACCAGTGTTTTACCCACAGCCGCTTGGGCTGGCCAGTGTGGACGGTGTGTAAACAGATACTGAATGGCCACCGCCAGATAATGGTTTGGATTCATCAGCCCAGATTTGGTGACAATGCCATGGCGGTCATAATCAGGATCGTTACCTAAGGCAATATCAAACTTATCTTTCAGGCTGATCAGGCTCGCCATCGCCCATGGGCTGGAGCAATCCATACGCACTTTGCCATCTTTATCCAGCGTCATGAACGAGAAGGTCGGATCAACGCGGTAATTCACCACTTCGATGTTTAGACCATACGTTTTCGCGATCACATCCCAATACGCAACACCAGCACCGCCCAATGGGTCAACACCAATCTTGATACCGGACTTACGGATAGCTTCCATATCCAGCACATTGCCCAAATCATTTACATAAGGCGCAACGTAGTCGTACTCTTCTACAAACTCAGATGCGATAGCTGCCGCATATGGCATGACTTTAACGTCAACAGACCCGTTTTCCAGGATCTGGTTCGCACGATCTTCCACCCATTTGGTGATCTCGCCTTCCGCTGGGCCACCATGTGGTGGGTTGTATTTGAAGCCACCATCTTCCGGTGGATTGTGCGACGGTGTGATCACCACGCCATCCGCCTGATCAGCATGACCCGCACGGTTGTATGTCAGGATCGCATGTGAAACTACCGGTGTCGGGGTATAACCTAACCCTTGTTGAATGCGTACTTTGACACCGTTGGCAGCTAATACCTGGACCGCACTGGCTAATGCCGCTTCAGACAACGCGTGCGTATCCATACCAATGAACAATGGGCCGGTAATGTTTTTGCTTTGACGATATTCAGCCAATGCCTGACTGACTGCCTGGATATGAGATTCAGTAAACGCGCTGTGCAGTGAACTGCCGCGGTGGCCGGAAGTACCAAAAGCCACACGTTGTTCCGGCAGTGACATATCCGGTTTATTCAGATAGTAGGCAGCCACCAGACGAGGAATGTTAGTTAAATCTTCAACGCGGGCGGGTTTGCCTGCATGGGGATGTTGTGCCATATACGACTTCCTGTTCTTTTATACCTTGTTACAAACCTCTGCGATAGTTTCTGCAGAGTAGCCCATGGCCTGCATTAACTGCTCAATAATCAAGCGCTTACGGCCAGTATTCGTGTTAGTAATCACCCAGTATGGGGTTTCCGGGACAGGTTTAGGCTTGGTTGTGGTGCCGTTATCCAGCAAGGCCTGAGGGTCTTCAGCAAAATAGATCCGCTTTCGGCCTTTAATGTCAGCCGCACGTCTGAAAGCATCGGGTTGAGAACGATACAATGCAGAAAGAATCAACATAAAACGTGCAATCGCACTCTCTTCCTTTGCCAGTTGTACATCGTTAAGCAAGGTAAACAGAACATCAGTTGAAACTTCACCAATATGTTCTGGCGTTGCTTCATGAACAGATACCGCAGAAATTGTCGGATCCGCATCCGAGGGCAAAGCAAGCAGGCGTCTTAAAATATCAGAAGCACTCTCACCAATGTGCAAGGTACGGCTGGCAATGTAACGGTATATCTGATCATCAACCTCAATGGTTTTCATTCTTTTTGGTTCCGACAACTTTGAATATAGACAACAGCCGGATTATACATAAGCCACAGCGGCAAACCTAACCCTCTGTGTTTAGCACGCAGAGTGATTACAGTGGCATAAAACCAGAAGCAATACATCCGATAACATTCTCACACGTGACTGATCCCTCATTTTGTTCGCTAATTTTGCCAATTAGGTGTTTCCGCAAAACAACAAAACAAATCTATCTTTGGGATCCATTCGTTAGGCGGGTTCACGGCACTGACTGTAATTTGTTAATATAAAGTTACTAAATCATGCAAGGATATTTCTGTGAAACTGAATTACCAGATAACCCCCGTTATGGCAGCCGAAACTACCCCTATCGTGTTGTTACATGGTTTATTTGGAAAACAAGACAATCTGGGCTTACTGAAGCAACAGCTGATGTCACACTATTCGGTGATCACGGTCGATATCAGAAATCACGGATTATCTGAATGGCATGCTGATATGGACTATCACGCCATGAGTCAGGATATTCTGGCGTTACTGCAAACTCTGGGGTTACCGAAGGCTCATCTGATTGGGCATTCAATGGGCGGCAAAGTGGCGATGGCAATGGCACTCACTGAACCGAACCGTGTCGCCTCGCTCGTCGTAGCAGATATAGCTCCCGTCAATTATCAAGAGCATCGTCATTTATCCGTCTTTGCGGCATTGACTGCCGTGGCAGAAACATCAACCGTCACTTCCCGTAAAGCGGCAGATGAGCTGATGAGCCAACATGTGTCTGATCCTGCCGTGCGTCAATTTCTATTAAAATCGTTCAGCAGTGAAAATCCCACACACTGGCAATTCAATCTCAATACCCTGAAAACCCATTATTCCGACATCATGGGTTGGCCATTTGCTGCAGAAAAACACTATGCCGGGGCCACCTTGTTTATTAAAGGTGGTGAGTCTGATTATCTGCAAGCAGCGCATCAAATGGCCATCAAAGCCCATTTTCCCAATGCCACAGCCCGAATCATGGCAGGGTGTGGCCATTGGTTACATGCAGAAAAACCACAGCTGTTTAATGGCATTGTGGAACGATTTCTATTACAGACAAACTGACCGTTCATTCACTATCGTGCGTTATGCTTTCTTGCACATTGTGGTATAGTGCGCCCCCTATTGAGAATGCTCGCACCTGAACCTTGTCTGGCAGTAGTTTTATATATGGCAAAACATCAATCGGATCGCACAACACTGGATCTGTTTGCTGATGAAAAGCGTCCAGGGCGCCCCAAAACCAATCCTCATCCCCGCGATTTGCAGTTGAAGATCAACAAACGGAATCAACTCAAACGGGATAAGGAAAAAGGGCTCCATCGGGTGGAACTGAAACTCGAAGCCGAGTTATTGGATGATCTCAATCAGTTGGCAGATGCACGCAGTATCAGTCGGTCGGAACTCATTCAAGAGTTAGTCCGGGAATACGTTAGCGCTCAACGCTCCGTCCAGCTAGAATAATAAACAGCGTTTTTGAATTCCGACGAAATAAGGATAACTCATCTTATGGCACTGATAGGTCTGTTCTTTGGCAGTGACACCGGCAACACAGAAGCCGTCGCTGGCATGATCCAGAAAGAATTGGGTAGCGATCTGGTTGATGTACTGGATGTGGCTCAATGTACTCGCACTGACTTTGAAAAGTACGATTTTCTGATCCTGGGAATTCCAACCTGGTATTACGGTGAATCGCAGGCAGACTGGGATGACTTTTTCCCTGAATTAGAAAAAATCGACTTCAGTAGCAAACTGGTTGCCATCTTTGGATGTGGTGACCAAGAGGATTATGCCGAATATTTCCTGGATGCGATGGGCACGTTACGTGATCTCGTTCAGGCAAAAGGCGCCACCATTGTGGGTTACTGGCCAACTGACAGCTATCAATTTGAAGCGTCAAAAGCCTTGGTTGACGATAAACACTTCGTTGGTTTGGGCATTGACGAAGATCGTCAACCAGAATTAACCGCTGAACGCGTGACCGCCTGGTGCCAACAATTGCGCGAAGAAATGTGTTTAGCGGAACTGGCTTAACTCCATTTCGTTTTAATAAAGCCTGTTATCACTGCAGGCTTTATTTTATGCGGGATCAAGAATCCCCTACGTAACACATTTCTTTTTATTACTTTTGCACCCTATAATGGATAAGCCCTACTCGCAGCAGTCTCAAACTGCCCCAAAGATATAGAGAGCTATGACAGACCATAATCAGCAATTAAAAGATGCAGGCCTAAAAATTACTTCGCCGCGCGTGAAAATTTTAGAATATCTGCGCCAGCCTGAATGTCAGCACATCAGTGCGGAAGACCTTTATAAACTGCTGCTGGACAATGGTGAAGAGATTGGCTTGGCCACTGTCTACCGCGTATTAAATCAGTTTGATGATGCCGGCATCGTGACTCGTCATCATTTTGAAGGGGGCAAGTCAGTTTTTGAATTAGCCCAGCAACATCATCATGACCATCTGGTTTGTCTGGATTGTGGCACTGTTGTTGAATTCTCTGATGACGTCATTGAACAGCGACAGAAAGAAATTGCGGTGCAACACGGTATGACGCTGACTAATCACAGTCTGTACCTATACGGACACTGCAATAACAAAGAAGAATGCATTAATCGCAAAAAATAGTCTGGATATTGATGATCCGGTATAAAAAATCCCGCACTAGGCGGGATTTTTTATTAGTGCTTACAGCCGCCGTGGCCGCCGCAGCATTCATGCGCTTCATCTTCATCAGCGGCATGAGCATGGCCTTTACCACCACAGCATTCATGAGCATCATCATGGTCATGACCATGACCACCACAGCAACCTTCGCCACCGTGTGAGTGTCCATGCCCACCGCAGCAACCTTCACCGCCATGTTCATGATGATGATGGTGGTGATGACCACAGCCTTCGTCATCGCCATGAACGTGGCCATGCGCGATCTCTTCCGCTGTCGCCGCACGAACACCGCGTACATTGACTTTGAAATGCAGATCCATACCCGCCAGTGGGTGGTTCGCATCGACTTTGACAAAATCTTCAGAAACTTCAACGATGGTTACCGGACGGTGACCGTCATCGGTATCCGCAACGAAAGTATCACCTTCCGCGACTTCCATGCCGTCAAACAATTCACCAGGTACTTCCTGCACCAGAGATTCTTCATATTCACCGTATGCATCCATAGCAGGAACGGTCAGCTCAAAGCTATCGCCTTCTTCACGATCATATAAGGCATTTTCCAGGCCGGGCACTAAAAAACCACTGCCATGCAGATAAACCAGCGGTTCACGCCCTTCGGTTGTATCCAACACCTCGCCCGCATCGTCTGATACGGTGTAATCCAGCGTTACTACGCTCAAATGAGTAATCTTCATCATGCATCCTGGTTAAATGACAACTAGTCGCACCAGCATACCGGAAAATTCCGGTGAAACACAATCACCCCCTGAGCATTCAACTGCTGCCGGAGAACGCTTTTCCCCGTATAATGCGCTTTTGTTTTTGCCGCAGAATATTCCCGTCATGATTATCGTTTCTCAAATCACGCTGCTACGAGGCAATAAGCCTCTATTAGAAGAAGCTACCGCCACCATTCATCCGGGTCAAAAAGTAGGGCTGGTTGGAAAAAACGGCTGCGGAAAATCGAGTTTTTTTGCTTTATTAAAAAATGAACTGGCCGTTGATGCCGGTTCAGTCTCTGTCCCTGCCCAATGGCAGGTGGCAACCGTGGCGCAGGAAACCCCAGCACTTGAATGTTCTGCCCTGGATTACGTTATTGATGGTGATAAAGAGTTTCGTCACCTTGAGCAACAGTTGCAGCAGGCAGAACAACAAGGCGATGGTATTCGCATTGCCGAATTGCACGGCCGTTTAGATGCAGCCGGTGCCTATACCGTTCGCGCCCGTGCCGGTGAACTGCTACATGGTTTAGGTTTCAGCAGTGAACAACACGCGCAACCCGTATCGGCGTTTTCCGGCGGCTGGCGGATGCGTCTCAATCTGGCTCAGGCATTGATTTGTCGTTCCGACCTGTTATTACTTGACGAACCCACCAACCATCTCGATCTAGATGCCGTGATCTGGCTGGAAAGCTGGTTACGCTCTTATCGCGGGACATTGATCCTGATCTCTCATGATCGCGATTTTCTGGATCGGGTGATTGGTCGCATCATTCATATCGAAAATGCAAAATTAAACGAATATACCGGCAGCTATTCGGATTTCGAGATCCAGCGAGCTTCGGCCTTAGCGCAACAGCAATCGATGTATGAGAAGCAACAACAAGCCTTAAGCAAGATGCAGGATTATGTTGATCGCTTCCGTTATAAAGCGACCAAAGCGCGTCAGGCACAAAGCCGTCTGAAAGCGATGGAGCGCATGGAATTGATCCTGCCGGCGCATGTTGATTCGCAATTTCAGTTCCAATTCCGTGAACCGGATGCACTCCCCACGCCTTTGATCAGTATGGAAAATTTAAGTGCTGGTTATGGCGACAAACTGATTCTGGAAAAGATAAAGCTCAATCTGGTACCAGGCTCCCGTATCGGTCTGTTAGGACGAAATGGTGCCGGTAAATCGACTTTCATTAAATTGCTGGCGGGTGAACTCATTCCCCTTTCTGGGACACTGGAACCAAGCAAAGGTGTTAAAATCGGTTACTTTGCTCAGCATCAGTTGGAATCCCTGCAACAGGGCGATTCGCCGTTACAACATCTTACTCGTCTGGCTGGTAACCGGCCTGAACAAGAGCTACGCAATTTTTTAGGTGGTTTTGGTTTCCACGGTGATAAAGCATTAGAACCGGTGGATACCTTCTCTGGCGGCGAGAAAGCACGTTTGGTGTTAGCTCTGCTGGTCTGGCAGAAACCGAATCTGCTATTACTCGATGAACCGACCAACCATTTAGATCTGGAAATGCGTGAAGCACTGACGCTGGCGCTACAAGGTTTTGAAGGGGCCATGGTGATCGTTTCGCACGACCGCCATTTACTGCGTACCACCACAGATGAATTTTATCTGGTGCATAATAAACGGCTGGAAGCATTTGATGGCGATCTCGACGACTATCATAAATGGCTTACTGAGCAAGATAAAAACACAGCGGAAAACAAAAGCGCGACAACCAGCTCAAGTGCTGCACCGCAAAGTGCAGCGGCACGAAAGGATCAAAAACGACGTGAAGCCGATTTTCGGCAACAAACCCGCCCTTTACGTCAAAAGCTGGAAAAACATGAACAGCTCATGGCGAAACTTCAGCAAAAACTGCATGAACTGGAACAAGCACTGGCTGATCCGGCCATCTATCAGGACGATGCCAAGGCTAAATTAACAGGGCTGTTATCACAACAAGGTCCGTTGAAAAACGAACTGGAACAGATTGAGCTGGAATGGATGGATATTTCCGAACAGCTAGAACAAATGGAACAACAATTTGCCACTGAACTGGCAACGCAGGATTAATCATGCTCAGTTATCGTCACGCATTCCATGCCGGCAACCACGCCGACATACTTAAACACGCCGTCCTTGCGTTATTGATCGATCAGTTAAAACAAAAGGACAAACCGTTCTGTTATCTTGATACTCATTCCGGTGGTGGTTGCTATGATCTCACCGGCGAATGGGCGAATAAAAAAGCAGAATATGAAGAAGGCATTGCCCGCCTTTGGCCGCAGCGAGAACAGTGGCCGGCTCTGAAAAGTTATCTGGATTGTGTTGCTGCGTTGAATCCAGACAACACTTTGCACTTTTATCCCGGTTCACCAGAAATTGCTCGTGCCCTGTTGCGCGAACAAGATCGTCTGATCCTGATGGAACTGCATAACAATGAAATTGACATCCTGCGTCAGCATATGCAACGAGATAACCGTGTTGCACTTCATCATCGTGATGGATTTGAAGGATTAGTGGCCCTGACTCCGCCTACCCCACGTCGGGGCCTGGCATTGATTGATCCGCCCTATGAACTGAAAGAAGATTATGAGCGTGTCGTCAAGACGTTAGCTAAAGCCTGGAAGCGCTGGGCCGTGGGGATCTACGCCGTCTGGTATCCGTTATTGGGGAAAGATGCAGACCGCAGTCAATGTATGCTCAGAGAATGTGAAAAATTGGGTATCCCCATGTTAACGGTTGAACTCAGTGTTCAGGCGCAATCGCCGACTTGGGGCATGCACGGTTCGGGCATGGCCATATTTAATCCGCCCTGGCAATTTGAACAACAACTGGAAAAATTATTGCCCGATCTTTGCTCCTTGCTGGCTTTATCCCCTCAGGCCAGTTGGAAAATAAAATCGCATAATTCAGAGTGTTAACTGAATAAAAATGTTGCCATTCAAGCCCCATCCCTTGAACGGCAACAGCATTTACCCCACCATTTTTTATCTTGATGAGTAAAAAGTTTCATACTTGCCAACATTTCATAAAATTCTTTATTTACCGCCAAATACCGACACATCTACAAGTTAAAATCCAAATAAAGGCTATGTTGTTAGATTTTCTTACCAAAAAACCACACATATCCCCGCCGTTAATGCTGATAAATAGCCTATAGTATGCATTGATGCGAAAATAGTGTGATATTTGCTATTGCACTGTCACATAAAAGCCCGATAATGCGCCGGAATTTTTTATAAAGCATCGCGTTCTGCTGGATCGGACAGAGCGTATCACTGGTGACAGGGCGGTGGCCCTTTTGTGAGGTGTAAACATACAATGAACAACGAAATCGTCCCTGCTGAACTGGATTACCGCGAACTGGTCGCAACCTATGGTTCCCCTTTGCTGGTTCTGGATCAGGCGGCTGTCCGCAAACAGTACCGCGCTTTAACTCAAGCCCTGCCAGATGTTCGTCTGCATTATGCATTGAAACCATTACCTCACTCGGCTGTTGTCGCAACGCTGAAAGCGGAAGGTTGTGGTTTTGACTTAGCAACAAACGGCGAAGTTGATGTGATGTTAGAAAATCAGATCAATCCGGACGATTGTATTCATACACACCCGATCAAGCGTGACGGTGATATCCGTTATGCGCTCGAATATGGCTGTAAAGTCTTTGTATTCGATAACCCGGTAGAACTGGATAAATTCATTCCTTATCAAGACAAAGCCGAGTTACTGCTTCGCGTCAGCTTCCCGAATCCAGAAACGAAAGTTGATCTGTCCAAGAAGTTCGGTTGTACCCCAGAGGCTGCCTTGCCATTACTGCGTAAAGCCAAGGCCATGAACCTGAACGTGATTGGTTTGTCATTCCATGTCGGTTCTCAAGTGCCTAATGCGCGTCGCCATGTTGAAGCGATCACCGCCTGCAACCAGATATTGCGCGATGCTGCAGCAGAAGGCATTGAGCTTCAAGTGCTGGATATTGGTGGTGGCTTTCCTGTCAACTACGGCGCTGATGGCTCAGATTTCGATATTTATGAATTCTGCGCCCCAATCCGTGAAGCATTGAACAATACGCCTGCTGGTATTCGTAAACTGGCTGAGCCAGGCCGTTTCATTTCAGCGCCTTGCATGACATCCGTCGCCAGCGTCATGGGTAAAGCCGAGCGTTTCGGTCGTACCTGGTACTATCTGGATGATGGTTTATATGGCAGCTACAGTGGTCAACTGTTTGACCATATCAACTATCCAAAGTCAGCCCCTTATGCAGTTGGCGAGGCTAAACCTGCTGTTCTGGCCGGTCCAACCTGTGACAGCATTGATGTAATTGCCGATGATATCGACTTGCCAGAGCTGAATGTCGGGGATGTGATTGTCGGAAAAATGATGGGAGCTTACACTTGGGCTTCTGCAACCGAATTCAACTTCTTCCGTAAAGCCAGTATTCTGGTCGTTGATACGAAAGAAGTATCCGAAATGAAAGCGGTTGCTTAATTACTTGCTCATTAAATGAAAGGGCCGTCATATGACGGCCCTTCTGTTTTTTAGGTTCGCACTAATGCACATGTCACTGACGCGCTTCCAGCATCAGGCGTTTCATTTCTGCAACCGCCTCCGGCAGACCACTGAATACTGCCCGGCCAATGATAGCGTGACCGATATTCAGCTCGATCATTTCAGGAATGGCGGCTATCGGCTGCACATTCTGATAATGCAAGCCGTGCCCGGCGTTCACTTTTAATCCTTTCTGCGTTGCATACGCGGCTGCTTCCGCGATACGGGCCAGCTCTTCCTGTTGTGCTTCTTCTGTTTCAGCATCAGCATAACGACCGGTATGGATCTCAATATAAGGCGCCCCGGTAGCAACCGCAGCATCAATTTGCACATGGTCGGCATCAATAAATAAAGAGACCTTTGTTCCGACAGCGGAAAGACGATTCACGGCATCCTGGATCCGGGCAATCTGTGAAGCCACATCCAAACCACCTTCCGTAGTAACTTCCTGACGTTTTTCCGGTACTAAACAGACAAACTGGGGTTTGATTCGGCAAGCTATCGAGACCATCTCGTCAGTCACCGCCATCTCCAGATTCATCCGCGTTTTAATAGTTTGACGCAGAATTTCAACATCACGATCTGTGATATGACGACGATCTTCGCGCAGATGCACCGTGATCCCTTCAGCTCCCGCCTGTTCCGCCAGTGCAGCAGCAAAAACAGGATCAGGATAGGCCGTGCCACGCGCGTTACGCAGTGTAGCGACATGATCAATGTTCACACCCAGTAAAATCTTGCTCACTCTGATCTCCTTGCTATGTATGCAGAATACAGCTCCCTGCTTTTCAGGGGCCGATTACCTAATAATGCCGCAAATGCCTGCCGACTAAAACGACGGGCCGCCGCCAAAACAGTACTGTCTGAAAAATCCTGTTCAGATATTCCTAATATTTCCCGACCAGAGAAAAACGAATGGTGTCGTAACGAGGTCGCGATAAAGCCCGACTCAAGCTCATAGCGATAAAAGCTATCGGGATCAATGGGTAAACCACTGTCCGCAGCGTAACAAAAATCCGTGCCGTATCCCAACTGTTGCAAGAGCAATAATTCAAATTGGCGTAGCAAGATTGAAACGACTTCTCGTTGCTCAGACAAAGCCAGTAAGACTTGGAAATAACTGCTAAACAAACCGGGATACTCAGCATCAGGCTCCAGTAGATAATAAAGCAGTTCATTCAAATATAAGCCACTGAATAAACGCTCACCCTGCAAGACAATTTGAGTGCTGCGAGTTTCAAGCTGTAACAGGGTTTTGAGACTACTTTTGCCACCGAAATGAATATGTAGTGGTAAAAAGGGCTGTAGCAGCCCCTTTAACGAAGAACGGGAAGAGCGGGAACCTTTTGCAACGACAGTCACTTTGCCCATCGATGCAACAAATAGATCCACCAGCTGACTGGTTTCCCGATATGGGCGGGTATGTAATACAAAAGCCGGTAATAACTCCGGCTCAGTCATCACCATAACCTAAACTACGCAGGGCGCGCTCATCATCAGCCCATCCGGACTTCACTTTCACCCACAATTCCAGAAAAACGCGTTGTCCAAACAAGCGTTCCATATCCAGACGCGCCTCGGTGCCGATCACTTTGAGTTTCTCACCCTTATTACCGATCACCATCTTTTTCTGGCCTTCACGTTCAACCAGAATCAGGGCATTGATATGAAATAAGCCGTCTTCTTCAACCTTAAAACGCTCGATCTCAACGGTGACTGAATAAGGCAATTCCTCGCCCATGAAACGCATCAGTTTTTCACGTACGATTTCGGAGGCCATAAAGCGTGAACTGCGATCGGTAATATAATCTTCCGGAAAATAGTGCTGCCCCTCCGGTAACAACTGCCGCGCCATCTCACGAATTTTCTCGACATTCGTACCTTTGGTGGCAGAAATGGGCATGATCTCAGCGAAATTTCCTTTTTGCGCCAGCCACTGCAAATGCGGAAACAACACCTCTTTATCTTTGATGTTATCGACTTTATTGACGGCCAAAACAACCGGGCAACGAACATGACGCAGCTTATTCAGCACCATTTCATCATCATCCGTCCATTGTGTACCATCCACAACAAACACCACCATTTCCACATCGCCCAGTGAACTGGTGGCGGCACGGTTCATTAAACGGTTGATGGCGCGCTTTTCTTCGATATGCAGGCCGGGCGTATCCACAAATATCGTCTGATAAGCGCCTTGAGTATCAATACCCAAAATCCGGTGCCGCGTCGTTTGCGGTTTGCGCGAGGTAATACTGACTTTTTGGCCTAATAATTTATTGAGTAACGTGGATTTACCCACATTAGGGCGGCCAACAATGGCCACAAAACCACAATAGGTCTTTTCTTCTTCCGTCATGCTAATTGCTCCAGTGCTTTTTCAGCAGCGGCCTGCTCGGCCTTTCTGCGGCTGGAACCAATACCAACAAACGCAGTTTCAATATCTTCAATAACACACTCAACCATAAATTGCTGATTGTGTGCTTCCCCTTTAACGTCTGTTACCGCATAAGTTGGCAGTGGGCGACGACGCCCTTGCAGAAATTCCTGCAACCGCGTTTTAGGATCTTTTTGTTCCACCCCAGGGCGGATCGCATCCAGTCTTTCGTTGTACCACTGCAATAACAGAGAACGGATCTTATCCAGATCACTATCCAGATAAATAGCCCCAATCAGTGCTTCAACTGTATCCGCTAAAATAGATTCTCGCCGATAACCACCACTTTTTAGCTCACCAGGCCCCAGGATCAGATAATCGCCCAGTGCAAATTCACGTGCTAATTCAGCCAATGTCTTTTCGCGCACTAATGTCGCCCGCATTCGGCTCATATCGCCTTCACTGACATTCGGGAAGCGATGATAAAGCACCTCAGCAATAACCAAGCTGAGAATTGAATCCCCTAAAAACTCTAACCGCTCGTTGTGACGAGAGCCTGCACTGCGGTGTGTGATAGCCCGGACTAATAAATCTTTATTCTGAAACTGGTAGCCTAGCTTTTGCTCTAAGCGTGGTAATTTATCATTCACTGAATACTGCCTATACGGTTAAAACGAACACCAGTAGGAATCCACTTAGGTACAGAACTACCTTCTGGTCGATCGAATTCAAAACTCATCCAGATAGCAACCGCTTTACCAACCAAGTTACGCTCTGGTACAAAGCCCCAGAAACGACTATCCAGACTATTATCGCGATTATCACCCATCGCAAAATAATGACCTTCAGGCACAACCCACTCCCCAACTGGCTGGCCTTCTTGCTGGTAATATTGACCTACACGATCCGGAATAAAGCTGTTCCGCAGAATGTCATGACTCTTAGCGGTTGTTAACTGCTCAGAATAATGTTCCAACGGCATCCCTAACTGTTGAAAAGCGCCAGTCTCGATGAACTTGGTATCAATTTTCTTCAATTCTGGGCAAACCTTACTGTCATGACAGGCCGGTTGCAGATACAACTCTTTATTACGGAAGATAATTTTATCTCCGGGTAAACCAATCACGCGTTTGATGTAATCAATACTTGGATCTTCTGGGTATTTAAAAACGATGACATCACCGCGTTGAGGATGACCTGTTTCAATAATGGTGTGATTGGTGATTGGGTCTTTTAAACCATAATCAAATTTGTTTACCAGAATAAAATCGCCAACCAGCAAGGTTGGCATCATTGATCCAGATGGAATTTGAAATGGTTCGTAGATAAAAGAACGCAAAACCAACACAGCGGCAATCACAGGGAAAATGCCTTTGCACTGTTCAACCCACACGGGTTCCATCATCAATTTTTCTATGGCTTCAGCGGTCAGTGGTGCTTTAGTTTGTTCCTGAGCTTTACGAGCTTTTGCCGCTCGCATAGGAACTAGAAACCAACGATCCAATAGCCAGACCAAACCGGTCACGACTGTGACAGCCACCAGAATCAGAGCAAAAGTATTAGCCATTTTAATTAGTTATCCTTTCCAACATGTAGGATAGCCAGGAATGCCTCTTGAGGGACATCAACCCGACCCAGCGACTTCATACGTTTTTTACCTTCTTTCTGCTTGTTCAGCAGTTTTTTCTTACGGCTGACGTCACCACCATAACACTTGGCCAAAACGTCTTTTCGCATCGCTTTAACTGTGCTGCGCGCAATAATATGGTTACCAATTGCAGCCTGAATAGCAATATCAAACATCTGCCGCGGGATCAGCTCACGCATTTTTTCCACCAACAGGCGACCACGAGACTGCGCATTATCACGGTGTGTAATGATCGCCAATGCATCAACACGCTCACCATTGATCATGATGTCCAGACGCACCATATCCGCCGTATCAAACCGTTTGAAGGCATAATCGAGAGATGCATAACCACGGCTGGTTGATTTCAGACGGTCAAAGAAATCCAGAACAACCTCGGCCATCGGAATTTCATAAGTCAGCGCTACCTGATTACCGTGGTAAACCATATTGGTTTGCACACCACGCTTTTCAATACATAAGGTAATGACATTGCCCAGATAATCTTGTGGCACCAGAATATGACATTCGGCGATCGGCTCACGTAATTCCTGAATGCTGGTGATAGCGGGTAAATTGGACGGACTATCAATATGAATCGTTGAACCATCAGTTTGCACGATTTCATATACTACGGTCGGTGCGGTCGTGATCAGATCAAGATCATATTCACGCTCCAAACGTTCCTGAATGATTTCCATGTGCAGCATGCCAAGGAAACCACAACGGAAACCAAAACCCAACGCGGTAGAGTTTTCTGGTTCGTAGAATAACGATGCATCATTCAGTGATAATTTTTCCAATGCATCACGGAACGCTTCATAGTCATCTGAAGAAATCGGGAACAGCCCCGCATAGACTTGTGGTTTCACCTTTTTAAAACCAGGTAATGCAGTTTCGGCGCCGTTCTTAGCTAATGTCAGTGTATCCCCTACTGGAGCACCATGGATATCCTTGATACCACAGACCACCCAACCCACCTCCCCGCAGGAGAGAGCCATGGTATCTTTTTGTTTCGGCGTGAAAATACCCAGACGATCTACGCCCCAAGACTGGCCGGTGCTCATGACCTTGATTTTATCGTTCTTTTTCAGGCTACCATTTTTGATACGAACCAATGACACAACGCCAAGATAATCATCAAACCAAGAATCAATAATCAGGGCCTGCAATGGCGCATCCGGATCACCCAACGGCGCCGGAATTTTTTTAACAATCTCTTCCAGAACCAGATCCACACCTAAGCCGGTTTTAGCTGAGCAACGAACGGCGTCCATCGCATCAATACCAACGATGTCTTCAATTTCTTCAGCAACACGTTCAGGTTCAGCTTGTGGCAAATCAATTTTATTCAGAACTGGCACAACTTCCAGATTCATTTCCATCGCGGTATAGCAGTTCGCCAGTGTCTGAGCTTCTACCCCCTGACCCGCGTCGACCACCAACAATGCCCCCTCACAGGCAGCCAGTGAACGAGACACTTCATAAGAAAAATCCACATGACCTGGCGTGTCGATGAAATTCAGTTGGTATGTTTCGTTATCTTTAGCCTTGTAGTTCAGCGTAACGCTCTGCGCCTTGATGGTGATACCACGCTCACGCTCAAGATCCATGGAGTCAAGAACCTGTTCCTGCATTTCACGTTCGGAAAGGCCACCACAAATCTGAATCAAGCGATCTGACAAAGTCGACTTACCATGGTCGATGTGGGCAATAATAGAGAAGTTACGAATATTCTTCATGAGGTCTTATTTATGTGATGACATGTAATTAACGACAATTTGGGCAGGATTTTACTGGATTAGCGGCGGCAGAGCTATGATTAGTAGCGACTGATTGCACTCCTGTCTTGAATGAACAGGAATGCAATCACTGAATGCTCATCAAACCATTTGAATGACAGGAATATTAACGCCCAAAATAACCGGTTTATACTCTTCTGAAGATAATCGGGATGAGCGAATGCGCATCAGCATAAATCCAATACATCCGCCGAGAAAGGCGCCCTCAATAGCAGGCCAATCATCACCTAACGGTGCAAAATACTGCCCGAGAATAGCGCCTAGCATGATGAAAAATAAGGGTAAAATATAAATCAATAATGCCCCTTTCACCAATTCATTCTCCGGGATACCAATTCTGACTTGCTGGCCAATTTCAAGGGACAAGGAACAAGCGATATCGATAATATGCTCACCCGCATGTTCACCCTCCGCCTTAATACTGCAGCTTGAGTTGTTTTCGCAATGGCCGCACGCCGATGTCCGTTTATATTCAACACTGACCAGCCCATCACGCATACCCACCACAGTGGCAATTGCTTCAATCATTGACAACCCCCTTACTGAGCGATTTGAACAGTCTCAGCTATATGTCGTAAACTGACTAGTGGTAATTCACCAACTACCGTGAGTGTTACGCCATCGTCCCGGACCAAACTCAAAATGGATGTTGCACCGTGAATTGCAACCTGTTCCCGTTCACGACTATTGAGCTTGGTTGACGATGGTGAAATATAGACAGAAACATCAACCAATCCGTCACTAAGCATAAAATAGTCCACTAATTCATCACTACCAATTAGTTTGTGTTGATCTGATGATAGAGAAACAAAACCTGAGGGCAACCATCCCAAAATCCACTGATGTGAAACAGGCGCAGCATGATAAATTTCATGACTTGTTTCGGCTGGAGGGACTTTCATCGCCGCCAATGCTTTAATATCAGGAGACTGCTCAGGCAAGAAACGAAAATCCATACCAAGATATTGTTCTACCATATTGCCTTGAGCATCATTGACGTCCAGTCGCAACAAAATACCGGTTTTCTGCTCCAACCAAAGCGTAAAATTATATTTTGTATCTTCCTTAGCTGTTAAACGTACAGATTGTGCTACTTGCCCTGCTATACGTCCTTTCCCTGTACTAACAACATCGTAATACTTTAACAACGTTTCTGGCGAACAGTTCAGAATTGAAAACCATAATCCAGGCAGTTTGGATTTTTGCAACGTATAGGAAACATCTGCAGATTCCGCGAACGTAACTTGTTTGTTTTTCCCCAGATATTCGACTGGACGACCACTTAAAGCCAACAGATGCGTTATTTCTGTACGGTCATTCCAACCATGGGTAAGACGCAAAGGTTCAAGCGTATTTTGTAGTATATGCGCCATTACCAATTCAAAATTGTTGTGATGATACCCACGTTGCATCTGAAATAACAAAGCCTCAGCAGATGGTTCAGCAGAGGCTTTAGTGATAGAGCAGATGAGGGTAAAACAAACCAAAATAATGCGAGACTTCAAAATTCAATTACCGCTCAATGGGAGATAAACGCTGTTGTAATTGATGATCCTGAATATATCGAGCAATCCGTTGACGCTCAGCTTGCAATTGCTGCTCAGTCATGACTGATGAAGATGGCAATGCATGCACATGCTCAGGATTGTAATTTACGCTCACCGGTGTAGCTGAACCACCAATAGGCACAGTATTTAATACCGGCCCTTGCTTGATCCCAGCCAGGTTATCGTGCTGCTGATTAATACCGACCAATACCGCCAGCGCAACTGAAGCTGCAATCGCATATTGTCCAGCAACCTGTACAAAACGTTTCACATTGGGCTTAACTACCGCAAAGAGATGACGTTCAGGTTTCACAATCATCGTTTCTTGCTCTAAAGCATCAGCAATTCGTTGAGAAAGCATCAAATCAAGCTGATTAGGCAATTCATCACGTAATGCATCACCAATAAGATGATAACGCTCCCAAGTTTCAAAGGTAGAAGGATCATTCAGTAGTGCATTCAACGTCTGTTCAGATTGCAACTGATTATCCATCAAAGCGGAAACATGTTCTTTTGATGTTGTCATACTAACCCGTTACTCCATTTCAAAGCAGGATAATCCTAATCTATTCCCTGCAGTACGGCCTTAAGACGATTATCAATAACTTCTCGTGCACGGAAAATACGAGAACGAACAGTGCCTACAGGACAATCAATAACCTCGGCAATCTCTTCGTAACTTAACCCTTCTATTTCCCGTAATGTAATCACAGTTCTTAAATCTTCAGGTAACGACTGCAGTGCATTGATGACTGTTTGACGCACCTGTTCAGATGAAAGCAACCGTTCCGGAGTTGCAATGTCCCGTAATGCATCACCTGAGTCATATTGTTCTGCATCAGCAATATCTACATCCATTCCTGGTGGACGACGGCCATTTGAAACCAAATAGTTTTTTGCCGTATTCACTGCAATGCGATACAACCAAGTATAAAAAGCACTGTCATTTCTGAATGAAGGCAAGAAACGATAAGCACTGATAAATACTTCCTGAACCACATCAGCAGTATCACCTGGATTGCTCACATAACGACTCACCAGATTCATTATTTTCCGCTGATATTTTGTCACCAACAGATTAAATGCCTGCTTGTCACCTTTTTGTACTCGCTCAACCAACTGTTGATCGATCTCTATATCGCTCATATCGACGCCGATTTCCTCCTGATTTGCACTATCGGCCCGAAGTAGCGCACTTAGTGAGACAGTATTTTTGGAGAAAAGTTCTATTCTCCGCAAAAAAACGTGATCCGGGCTGCACCTGACCATCAGTTGGGCTAGTATAAAGCTTTCATCATCAAGGCCAATGATACTTATGAAACAGAATGTTGAATACTCCTGCGATGTTTTGATCATTGGCAGTGGTGCCGCAGGCCTCACTTTAGCATTACGCTTAGCGGATCATGCAAAAGTGATGATATTGAGCAAAGGACCCTTAAGTGAAGGGGCAACCTATTATGCCCAAGGAGGCATCGCTGCTGTAGCTGAAGAAACAGATAGCATCGAATCACATGTCAACGACACATTAAATGCCGGTGCCGGATTATGCGATAAAGCTATTGTAGAGTTCACCGCAGAAAATGCAAAAGAGTCTATTGACTGGCTCATTCAGCAAGGCGTCCCTTTTGATAAAGAAGAAAACACATCTGAAGATGGAGAGCCTGCATATCACCTGACACGAGAAGGTGGGCATAGTCATCGCCGCATCTTTCACTCTGCCGACTCTACCGGCAAATATGTAGAAGTCACATTAGTTGATCGGGTAAAACAACATCCGAACATCCAATTAATGGAGCGATTCAACGCGGTTGACCTCATCACTACGCGAAAACTGGGGATTCCAGGCAACCGGATATTAGGCGCTTATATTTGGAATCGCACCAAAGAACAGGTTGAAACCGTCAGAGCCCGTTTTGTTGCTCTCGCTACAGGCGGCGCCTCCAAGGTTTATCAATATACCTCAAATCCTGATGTCAGTTCCGGTGATGGAATTGCTATGGCATGGCGTGCCGGTTGTCGAGTAGCCAATATGGAATTTAATCAATTCCACCCTACGACGCTTTTTCATCCCGATGACCGTAACTTTTTGCTGACCGAAGCATTACGAGGTGAGGGTGCACTGCTGAAACGGCCCGATGGCTCTCGTTTTATGCCTGAATTTGATTCTCGTGCAGAACTGGCACCCCGAGATATCGTCGCTCGCGCTATTGATTATGAGATGAAACGCCTGGGAGCTGATTGCATGTTCCTAGACATTAGCCATAAACCAGCTGATTTCGTCCGTAAGCATTTTCCAACTATTTATGAACGCTGCCTCAAACTGGGAATTGACATTACTCAGCAGGCAATTCCTGTTGTTCCAGCGGCACACTATACCTGTGGCGGGGTGATGAGTGACCGATTCGGGCAAACAGATATCCCAGGTCTTTATGCCATCGGTGAGGTTTCTTATACCGGTTTACATGGCGCCAACCGTATGGCATCTAACTCCATTCTGGAATGTATTGTTTTTGCTCAATCTGCAGCTAAAGACATACAAGCTCATTTACCCATGAGCAGTATGCCGCCATCGTTACCAGCATGGGACGAAAGTCAGGTCTCAAACTCAGATGAAGAAGTCGTCATCCAGCATAACTGGCATGAACTGCGGTTGTTCATGTGGGACTATGTTGGAATTGTGCGAACCAATAAAAGATTAGAACGCGCTAAACGACGCATTGATCTGCTTAAACAGGAAGTTCATGAATATTATGCCAACTTCCGAGTTTCAAATAATCTATTGGAACTGCGTAATCTATTACAAGTTGCAGAGCTAATTGTTCGCTCAGCCATGGCGCGTAAAGAATCTAGAGGATTACATTACAATCTGGATTACCCTGAACAACAGGATAACCCAGCACCAACCATTCTGATCCCTGGGGATTACTGAGTTCGCATATTGATCCGCCGGGCAATCCGGCGGTATTCGGCTTCGTCCATGCTGTCAGAAAACAACCATAAATGCGTTACCTTATCGCCATGTAAAACCAGCCAGAGAAAACCATATCCTACTTTAGATGCAGGCATGACATGGTAAAACTTCCCATCCATAAAAATTTCATCCCCGCGCATTTCAAATTCAAATTGGCGGTGATAGGCCTGATATAAAGACCAGAAAAGTGAACCGCCCCACATGATAAAAAAGACCAGCCACAAATGACCATGCAAACCTGTCCACGCCAACCATCCAACAATGATATGACCAATCACTAAAAACAATTGATGATGATGTGATGGTTCAACTCGAATGACGTGCCTGATGTTTTTCACGAATGACTCCCAATATTGATTGTAATGATAAATCTGATGGTGTTTCAGCCCGAAGCAAACATCGATATAACTCGAGATCAGAACAATTCAGTACACGTTGGAAATCACGCTGTAAAACATCAGAGAGTTCTGGATACTCATGTTCTAGGAAAGGAGCAAGAATTGTATCCAATTCAAGCATCCCTCTGCGACAAGCCCATCGAAGCCGTGATAAATCAGCGTTCATATGATGATTCCTCTTAATAATCTCAGCAATATCAGCTGACAAACAATAGTCCGTTATTTACCATGAATTACCATCCTTCAGTGGAAAAACATGATGAATGAAAAATTTTTATTCCCTTCAGAGCCTAGTGTATATCACTTGAATGATATAGCTGTGATCCGCCTGGAAGGTCCTGATGCAGAGAAATATCTGAATGGACAAGTTACTTGTGATGTAACTGCATTACCTATAGGGCAAAGCACATTAGGCGCTCATTGCACGCCTAAAGGTAAAGTTCTGGCGGTATTTCGATTGCTGAAGCGTAACCAAGACCTATTAATGCTCTACAAAAAAGAGTTAGCGGATGTTCAACTGGCTGAATTAAAAAAATATGCTGTATTTTCCAAAGTCACAATCAGTGACGTCAGTGAACAATATGACATATTAGGGATAGCTGGTGCTGGAACTGATATCTGGCAAGCAACACAAGTCAAGTCGGGGTCATTTACTGAAATAAACTGGATTCAAATAAATCCAGATCGTTGGTTTTTCCTGAAAGAGAAAGAACAACCGCTGAATCTATCCCTTCCAGAATGCATTGCGGTCAATTGGAAAGCTCTTGATATTATTGATGGTATTCCACAGCTCAGTAAGCAAACCCAAACAGAATTTATCCCCCAAGCACTCAACCTTCAGGCTTTGCACGGCATTAGTTTTACCAAAGGATGCTATACCGGCCAAGAAATTGTAGCCAGAGCGAAGTATCGTGGAGCAAATAATCGAGCTCTTTATATTCTAAAAGGGAGCGTCAATCAGCCCATAACAACTGAAACAGTGATAGAACGCCAGGTCGGTGAGCATTGGCGGATTAGTGGAACTATTCTCGACGTATGGCAACAAAAGAATCAAGTACTGTTAAGTGTAGTGTTACCAAGTGATACGCTGCCAGATAGCATATTTAGAGTAGAAAACGATCAAACCAGTACATTAACGCTAATTCCTGTGCCATATAGCGTTGAATAATTTTTAATTAATTTGATGTCCCAATTATTTCACTGATTGGGACTTTAAATTTATGACAACCGCACCAATCTATATATTTGTTGCAGCCCAATCTAATTATTTCTGCTCTATATACAGTTTACCGCAATCACACTTGTTACAAAGTGTTTCAATCAGAAACATCAAAATACAAAGCAAAATATAAAGACACAAAGAAACACATAAAAATATATTAGATATAATAAGTTACCTATTACCTATTATTGTTTCTAACGCAATAAATAAGAAACAATCATCTATGTGATCTGTATTTTATTTCTTTATTTATTCGCTTCTTAGAAAAATTAATTCAACTATCATAAACCTTGTTGAAATACACAGAATATAAATAGCGGTTTCTTTTAATTGAAACCCGTGTAATTCAATCCATTAATAGGACGCACACTCCTCAGGAGCTCATTTATATGAAAAATTTGTTCGCAAATCTTCAACAAGTCGGTAAGGCATTGATGCTGCCTGTATCCGTACTGCCAGTAGCAGGTATTCTGCTGGGCGTCGGTGCAGCAAAATTCAGTGTTCTGCCAGCAACTTTATCATCAATCATGGAACAAGCCGGTGGTGCCGTTTTCGGTAACATGGCATTGTTATTCGCAATCGGTGTAGCTTTAGGTTTCACCAAAAATGATGGTGTTGCAGGTCTGGCTGCAGCCGTTGGTTACTTCATTCTGACCAAAACAGTTAGCGTTGTTGCTCCCTTGCTGGCTGGTTTAAACCCAACTGCTGCTGATTTCGCAGCACAAGCTGAAAACGTTTCAAACGTCGGTGTTCTGGGCGGCGTTATCGCTGGCGGTATTGCTGCATATATGTTTAACCGTTTCTACCGTATTGAACTGCCTGACTACTTGGGCTTCTTTGCCGGTAAACGTTTCGTTCCATTGTCAACTGGTATCGTAGCCATTGTTGCTGGTGTTGTACTTGCTTTCATTTGGCCTCCAATCGGTGGCGCAATCAAAGCCTTCTCCCATTGGGCTGCGTACCAAAACCCAGCACTGGCATTCGGTATCTACGGCATCGTTGAGCGTTCACTGATCCCATTTGGTCTGCACCACATTTGGAACGCACCATTCTTCTTCGAAGTAGGTGAATACACCAATGCTGCTGGTCAGGTATTCCACGGTGAAATCGCTCGTTACATCGCTGGTGACCCAACTGCGGGTAACCTGGCTGGTGGTTACATGTTCAAAATGTACGGTCTGCCTGCTGCTGCTATCGCTATGTGGCACACTGCAAAACCAGAACATCGTGCTCGTATCGGCGGTATCATGATTTCAGCTGCGCTGACTTCATTCCTGACCGGTATCACCGAACCAATCGAATTTGCATTCTTGTTCGTTGCTCCAGTTCTGTATGCAATCCACGCTCTGCTGGCTGGTTCAGCGTTCGTAGTGATGATTCTGCTGGGTATGAAACACGGTACTACCTTCTCTCACGGTTTGATTGACTTCATTGTGCTGTTCTCTCAATCAACCAAAGGCTGGATGTTCCCAATCGTCGGTTTGATCTACGCAGCGATCTACTACACAGTATTCCGTGTAGCAATTGTGGCACTGGATCTGAAAACTCCTGGTCGTGAAGATGAAACTGCTGAAGACCTGGCCATGGATGCAACTGAAATGTCTGGTGAACTGGTTCATGCTTTCGGCGGTAAAGACAACATCACCAACCTGGATGCATGTATCACTCGTCTGCGTGTTAGCGTGAAAGAAGTTGCAAAAGTGGATCAAGCAAGACTGAAAGCGCTGGGCGCAGCAGGTGTTGTAGTTGCAGGTTCTGGTGTACAAGCAATTTTCGGTACTAAATCAGACAACCTGAAAACTGATATGGATCACTGGATTAAAACCCACTAATTACATAACAACTTAGGTTTCCATTTTTAACCCCTCTTCGGAGGGGTTTTTTATTGCTCACAAATCAATAAACAATTTAAATTAATTCATTTCGTAACAACATTTCATATTTAATAAACATTCATTCTTTGTGTATTCATTCCTTCCATTAGGAATGAATTTCAATTGAAGTTTCAAATGAAGGGAAAACAAGCAAAAAATCAATTACATTAACTTTCGATGTGATGTGTTTTGTAAAAAACATGAATGTAAAGCTACAACACGAAACCGTAAATCATATTATTAATAATAACTTACATCTTAATCTCTTGTTTTTTCACGGTATGTTCTCGAAAATGGCATTTACGATCTATGCTTCATTTTTATTAAAGCGTCACTGCTGACGCTTTAATTATTAGCAAAGATCTAATCACAATTAATGACTATAAAAAATTTTCTGGATTTCCCATCAAAACACTCATCAGGAGTTTTAAATGAGTAATGCATTTGCAAATTTGCAAAAAGTCGGTAAGTCGCTGATGTTACCGGTATCCGTGCTGCCTGTTGCTGGTATCCTGCTAGGCGTCGGTTCTGCTAACTTTAGCTGGTTACCAGCAGTTGTTTCTCAAATAATGGCTCAGGCCGGCGGCGCTGTTTTTGGCAACATGGCGCTCATTTTCGCGATTGGTGTTGCCCTTGGTTTTACAAACAACGATGGGGTAGCAGCATTAGCGGCAACAGTGGGTTATGCTATTTTAACCAAAACCATGACCGTTGCTGCACCATTCATTGCAGGTATTGCCCCATCAGCACCAGACTACGCTGTGGCGGTAGAGCACATGTCTAACACCGGTGTGTTAGGTGGTATCATCGCTGGTGCAATTGCCGCGTTCATGTTCAACCGTTTTTATCGTATCCAGTTACCTGAATATTTAGGTTTCTTCGCTGGTAAACGCTTCGTACCTATCATTACAGGTTTCTCTGTAATTCTAGCTGCAGTTGTTCTGTCCTTTATTTGGCCACCAATTGGTCATGCAATTGACGTATTCTCACAATGGGCTGCATATCAGAATCCAACATTGGCATTCGGCATCTACGGTGTTGTTGAACGCGCATTAGTTCCTTTTGGCCTGCACCATATTTGGAACGTACCATTCCAAATGCAAGTAGGCTCATTCACTAATGCTGCAGGGCAAGTTTTTCACGGTGACATTCCTCGTTTTATCGCTGGCGATCCTACTGCAGGTAAATTAGCTGGCGGCTTCCTGTTCAAAATGTACGGTCTACCTGCTGCCGCTATTGCAATTTGGCATAGTGCTAAACCAGAAAACCGGGCTAAAGTTGGCGGTATCATGATTTCAGCTGCGCTGACTTCATTCCTAACCGGTATCACTGAACCAATCGAATTCTCATTCATGTTCGTTGCACCAGTTCTTTATGCAATTCATGCAGTATTGGCTGGTCTGGCATTCGTGGTATGTATCACGTTGAATATGAGTGCAGGTACCAGCTTTTCACATGGCCTGATCGACTTCTTGGTCTTGAGTGTAATAGGCAACAAAGGTAGCAACTTGATCATGTTCCCAATGATCGGTGTATGCTATGCCGCTGTTTATTACTCAGTATTCCGTGCAGTCATCAAGTTCCTAGATCTGAAAACACCAGGTCGCGAAGACGAATCTGCTGACAATGCAGAATTATCAGGCACAGAATTGGCTGGCGAATTAGTTCACGCCTTCGGTGGTAAAGAAAACATTACCAATCTGGACGCTTGTATTACACGTCTGCGTGTTAGTGTAAAAAGCACAGAAAATGTTAATCAAACCAAACTGAAATCTTTAGGTGCAGCAGGCGTTGTCATTGCAGGTACTGGTGTTCAGGCTATTTTTGGTACTAAATCAGATAACCTAAAAACTGATATGGATCAGTGGATTAAAGCTAACTAATCAGCTATTCACTTATCTTTGCTTAACCCCTCGCCTAGCCGAGGGGTTTTTATTTCTGATAAATTTTCTATTTCTAGAAAATATTTCGTTTTTTCCGAAAAGAGCAACTTAACTAAATGAATTGACGGTTCGCTACTTCAGGATAGGATGTTACACAATGTAATCATCAAGGATAAAAGTATGCGTAAGTTGTTTTCCATGCTCACTATTTTTTCATTAATCTTCAGTATCTCATTGTTCTCGGAGCATGCGGAAGCAAAAAAATTTGGTGGGGGCAAATCATTTGGCCAAAGCTTCAAAACAGCACCCTCGCAACCTGCTCATACCATCAATACAGTCAATCCAACTATCAATAAGCAAATACAGCCAAATAAGAGCGGATTAATGGGCGGTTTATTAGGTGGTTTACTGGCTGGAGGACTTTTTGCGTGGTTATTGGGCAGTGGTGCGTTTAGTGGTCTTCACATGCTCGATATTTTGCTGATAGCAGGGATAGCATTCTTTATTATCCGCTTCTTACGCAATAAAAAATCAACGACAGCACACGGCTCACAACCCGCCTACAACATGCCCTATCAGGCCAGACAACCTGTTGAACCAGTATCCCAAGAATCAGGTAATGCCGGCTCTTCATCAATAACTACAGATGCAGTCCCTTTCGACTTACCTGCCGGATTTGATATCTCTACATTCATAAAAGAAGCTAATGATCATTACAAAACTTTGCAAACAGCCTGGAACGTAAATGATTTTTCAAAAATACAGGAATATGTAACACCTGATCTATTTAATGTTCTGAAACGGGAACGGGCAGAATATCCTGGGGAACAACACACTGAAGTTTTATATCTGAATTCTGAACTGGTCAGAGCTGACCGCAGAGCAAGTTCAGCACAACTCAGCGTACTATTTAAAGGCCGCTACCGCGATGTTGTTGAAGGTATTGAAGAAGATATAAACGAAATCTGGCATTTAGAACGAGATATTAAAGCTAACAATGCGTCGTGGATAATTGTTGGTATTGAAAACAAATAAACTCTCACAAAGCGCTGATATATCAGCGCTTTTTTTATTGAACTAATTTGACCAATGCGACTGCCCGACGATTCCGTAAATCCAGCACAAATTCATATTTACCAGCCAGTTCAGGCGTAAACGAAAGCTCATCTAAACAACTGTATGCCCGAACCGGGACAGGTGTATCCAGACTTAATTCAGCATCATCCATCGCGGCACCATAGTTCATAGCAGGCAACCAGCGAGCATCGGCAAATTTAAAATGGTAGGTTTTACCGGCTTCATGAAGCTCAGCTTTAACACTGAATACATTAGAGGATGTCTGCTGAACCTGATACTCAGAACGAGCATCCCAATCAGTCATATCACCGCGAAGGAATAATGCTGTATTTGAAGGTGTTACATTTGGTGAGACGTTACTCTGAGTACCTGATTGAGAGCTACATCCAGCGATTAATACACAAGCAATAACCGGTAATATACGCCACATCATCCCTATGCATCCTTAAGACAAAAAGCCCTGCAGATATCTGCAGGGCTTCATTCTTTTCATGGTGCTGATACCCAGAGTCGAACTGGGGACCTCACCCTTACCAAGGGTGCGCTCTACCAACTGAGCCATATCAGCACTTTTTTTCGGCTGACTTTCGTCTAATTTAGAAGCCTGGCAGTGTCCTACTCTCACATGGCGAATGCCACACTACCATCGGCGCTACAACGTTTCACTTCTGTGTTCGGAATGGGTACAGGTGGTTCCATCGCGCTATCGCCGCCAGGCATATTCGGTTCATTGGAAAGCTGTCATTCAATCAGTCAAACAAGCATTGGGGTTTGAAACCACTTGGGTGTTGTATGGTTAAGCCTCTCGGGTCATTAGTATGAGTTAGCTCAACGTATCACTACGCTTACACACCTCACCTATCAACGTCGTCGTCTCCAACGGCCCTTCAGAGGACTCAAAGTCCTAGGGATGACTCATCTCGTGGCAAGTTTCCCGCTTAGATGCTTTCAGCGGTTATCTTTTCCGAACTTAGCTACCGGGCAGTGCCATTGGCATGACAACCCGAACACCAGCGGTTCGTTCACTCCGGTCCTCTCGTACTAGGAGCAACCCCACTCAATCATCCAACGCCCACGGCAGATAGGGACCGAACTGTCTCACGACGTTCTGAACCCAGCTCGCGTACCACTTTAAATGGCGAACAGCCATACCCTTGGGACCAACTTCAGCCCCAGGATGTGATGAGCCGACATCGAGGTGCCAAACACCGCCGTCGATATGAACTCTTGGGCGGTATCAGCCTGTTATCCCCGGAGTACCTTTTATCCGTTGAGCGATGGCCCTTCCATTCAGAACCACCGGATCACTAAGACCTGCTTTCGCACCTGCTCGACCTGTCCGTCTCGCAGTTAAGCGGGCTTATGCCTTTGCACTAACCTCACGATGTCCGACCGTGATTAGCCCACCTTCGTGCTCCTCCGTTACTCTTTGGGAGGAGACCGCCCCAGTCAAACTACCCACCAGACACTGTCCCTGGCCCGGATAACGGGCTAAGGTTAGAACATCAAACATACCAGGGTGGTATTTCAAGGACGGCTCCATGACAACTAGCGTCATCACTTCAAAGCCTCCCACCTATCCTACACAGGTAGGTTCAATGTTCAGTGTCAAGCTGTAGTAAAGGTTCACGGGGTCTTTCCGTCTAGCCGCGGGTACACCGCATCTTCACGGCGAATTCGATTTCACTGAGTCTCGGGTGGAGACAGCGTGGCCATGGTTACACCATTCGTGCAGGTCGGAACTTACCCGACAAGGAATTTCGCTACCTTAGGACCGTTATAGTTACGGCCGCCGTTTACCGGGGCTTCGATCAAGAGCTTCGCTTGCGCTAACCCCATCAATTAACCTTCCGGCACCGGGCAGGTGTCACACCCTATACGTCCACTTTCGTGTTTGCAGAGTGCTGTGTTTTTGTTAAACAGTCCCAGCCACCTGGTCACTGCGGCTGACATTCGCTCCAAGAGTAAATCTCTTCACCAACATCAGCGTACCTTCTCCCGAAGTTACGGTACTATTTTGCCTAGTTCCTTCACCCGAGTTCTCTCAAGCGCCTTGGTATTCTCTACCTGACCACCAGTGTTGGTTTCGGGTACGGTTCTTTGTAACCTGAAGCTTAGAGGCTTTTCCTGGAAGCGTGGCATCAGTAACTTCATGACCGTAGTCACTTCGTCTCGGCTCTCGGAATATAGTACAGCGGATTTGCCTACCGTACTTCCCTACCACCTTTCACCAGCTCTACCAACCGCTGGCCTACTTAGCCTTCTCCGTCCCCTCATCGCAGTTACAAAAAGTGCAGGAATATTAACCCGCTTCCCATCGACTACGCCTTTCAGCCTCGCCTTAGGGGCCGACTCACCCTGCCCCGATTAACGTTGGACAGGAACCCTTGGTCTTCCGGCGAGGGAGTCTTTCACTCCCTTTAACGTTACTCACGTCAGCATTCGCACTTCTGATACCTCCAGCATGCGTTACCACACACCTTCACAGGCTTACAGAACGCTCCCCTACCACTTGCCTTACGGC